>CAMBEX010000233.1 GCA_945865865.1 Bdellovibrio sp. ZAP7 | reverse complement strand
GCGTAGGGAAGCTCTCCTCGATGTACATGTACGCGTGGAAGCAGGGCATTAAGACCACCTATTACCTTCGTTCACGCGCCAAGACTGCGATCAAAAAAACCACGACCATGGACACGGCGACGCCCGAAGTCACCGCGACCGAAGCGGTTGCCTGTTCGCTTGAAAACCCCGCAGCATGTGAGGCCTGCCAATGATTCTCAGCCCTGAACTCGACCTCACACTGCGCCCGATGAAGTACCCGCAGTTTTTTCAGTTTTATAAAAATTCGGTCAAAAACATTTGGACGACCGATGAGCTCGACTTTTCAGTCGACCTCGAACACCTGCGTGACCGCATTGACCCCAAAGAGGCGCACCTCATCAAGCGGCTGGTCGCTTTTTTTGCGACGGCTGACAATCTGGTCGCGCACAATCTGGTGCTCAATTTTTACAAGCATATCAACTCGCCCGAGTTTCGAATGTTCCTGGGCAAGCAGCTCTTCGACGAGATGTTGCACGTCGAGACCTACCTGCTTCTGGTCGATAATTACATCCAGGATCCCGAAGAGCGAAAAGCAGCATTTGACGCTTATCAGACGACCCCGTCGATTAAGCTCAAGGCCGACTTTTGTTTCAAGTACATGGACTCGATCGACTCCCTGGACAAGCTCGATACGGACGATAAGCGCCGGCAGTTCATCGAAAACCTGATCTGCTTTGCCGCTTGTGTCGAAGGCCTGTTTTTCTTTGGGTCGTTTGCCTATGTTTACTTTTTGCGAAGCAAGGGTCTGCTGCCTGGGCTTGCTACGGCGACTAACTGGATTTTTCGTGATGAAACCATGCACCTTGAAGCCGCGATGATGGCGGTAGGAACGATTCGCCAAGAGTATCCGCATCTCTTTGATGCCGCGCTCGAAAAGAAAGTCGAAGCCATGATCGCTGAGGCGATCGAAGTGGAGATGAATTTTTGCCAGGACGCTCTCGCGATGGGTGTCAGCGGCTTGTCACCCAATCTCATGCGCGAATATCTTCAGTACTGCGCGGATCAGCGCTTTGTTCAGCTCGGATTCAAAAAGCGCTACCTTTCACGCAATCCATTTCCGTTCATGGTCTTGCAAGACGTACAGCCGCTCACCAACTTTTTTGAAAAGCGCGTGACCGAATACCAAAAGGGTTTTGAAGCGACCAAGAGTGCGGTCGTCTTTAACGAAGCGTTCTGAGTCGGTGATCGTTTTGATGCTGGCCTAAAATCATGTGTGCAACACCGTGTTGGTGTTACACTGATTTTTAATGACACCTTGGACCGCGCTACTTGAGTCACTTCACTCGTCGCTCATTGACGAACTTACCGAGAGATATCCTAATCCGAAACCGGAGCTCGGAATGCCGCTCAGGCAGGCTCAGCGCGCTAAACCCGATGCCAGCGTAAGCGCGATGCTCGGGTGCGCGATCATCGTGGGGCAATTCGCAAGTACTACTTGCATTGCTGTCGACGAGGGTTTTGTACGGAATACGGGGCTAACTCCACAGCAAATTTGGGACGCGATCTTGAAGCGCGCGGGGGCTGAGTTTTCTCGGCGAGGGCTTAAGCCTCGATTGGGTACATTTTTTGAGATGCGTGACGGAAGTCCCCTTCCGAACGGAATGTCAGAACCCACGCGAATGATTTGGATTCCATTCAAACTCAAGGGCGGGGTCTGTTTTTTAGGGATGGGCGTTTAGCCTGGTGAGTGTGCCCCACAGCACTTCTTGAATTTTTTGCCGCTTCCGCACTTGCACGGATCGTTGCGCCCGATCTTGGGCTCGGCTCGCACGAGAGTGCCTGGGTGTGCGGCCTGGGCATCTAGAAAGCGCCATTCGCCGTTTTCTTTTTCAAAAAGGCTCAGCTCGCGGTGATCGTTGAGCTTGCCTTCCACTTTGTATTGAACGTGAAAAGCGATTTTTCCCTGTTCGTCTTTTTCGGTTCCCGCTTCTTGCTCGAGGATCTGGAGCCCGAGCCACTCGGACTTTTTGGACCACTCTTCGATGCCCTCGCGATTAACGTCAGACTTGGTGCGAGTGTGGTGAGTGCTCAAGATGTAATCGGTGTCTCCGCGAACGAAGGCGGTGTAGCGTGAGCGCAGCAGCGCCTCGGCGGTGGAAGCTTTCTTTTTTCCCTGAATCAAGGGGAGGCAGCACTGGCCTAGCGTGATTTCTGAGCCGCAGGGGCAAGCATGATTGGTAGCCGAAGGGGTGGTCATAACTTTGAGGTCCTTTGAGAAAAATATCTTACACGGCAGAGCCTCGAAATCGAGAGGCAAGTTGACGGGGCGCCCGAGTTAGGCTTTTTTACTGGGAATGAACACATTGAGTCAGTCAGCAGCTTCGCCCTCGTCGAGGTCTTCGATCTTTAGCGCGGCCGTGATCGTTTCGGCGTTGGGGTATTTTGTCGATATTTACGATTTGATTCTCTTTAGCATCGTGCGAGTGCCGAGCCTCAAGGATCTAGGCTTTGGCGACGACGCGCTCACTCAAAAAGGCGTGTTGCTGATCAATCTTCAGATGTTTGGAATGTTGGTGGGGGGAGTGCTGTGGGGAATCCTGGGCGACAAGCGCGGACGACTCTCCGTGCTCTTTGGTTCCATCTTGCTTTACTCGGTGGCTAATCTCGCTAATGGGGCCGTGCAGTCGATCGAAGCCTATTGTGTCTGGCGCTTTATCGCCGGCGTAGGTTTGGCCGGTGAGCTGGGGGCCGGGATCACACTCGTTGCAGAAAGTCTGTCCAAGGAAAAACGCGGAATCGGGACGACAGTCGTTGCCGCTTTCGGGATCTGTGGAGCCATTTTGGCGGCAAAGATCGCCGAAACCTTTAACTGGCGCACGGCCTATTACATCGGAGGGACGCTGGGAGTCGCGCTCTTGATCTTGCGTGTCAGTGTTTTTGAATCCGAGCTCTTTAGCCGGGTAAAAGCATCGGTGCAGGTCCGCGGGGATTTCTTTTTTCTATTTCGAGATCGAGCACGATTGTTCAGATACCTGCGTTGCATCCTCATTGGAGTACCGATCTGGTAC
>CAMBEX010000232.1 GCA_945865865.1 Bdellovibrio sp. ZAP7 | reverse complement strand
CCATTCAGTGGAAGAGTGTCGCTCCCGTTGGAATTTCAAAAAATCGCGCGCTTCCACTCAAGCATCTAGGGCGTTCGGATTTCTTTTACCGCATTGGGTTCAATCAAAAACAGGTCGAGTCTTTTTTGGATGTACCCGAATCCCAAATGTGGGGACTGCTGGAAAAGGCGTTTTCAATTGTCGATGGCCGCTGGTCCAATCCCATTTCGCGGTTTTGGCATATGCTGTCGAGCGATGTTCTGGGGCTCCTGACGCTTCCCCTCTTTGTGGCCGACGCCCCACTTCGCGAAAGCGGAATCGTTCACAATGCGACACGGATTCGCGATCGCTGGATTAGTGCGCAGAATTCGACGGAAATCAAAGAGCGCGCGGAACTCCTTGCAGATATGTTTTACGACAGCCGTCACAGTTATGAACTGGTGCGCCTCGTGAGAGCGGCGCTCGATCAGCAACCGGTGGCGTATACGGTGAGTGGTTACAGCCCGGTGTTTGGGAGAATCTGGGAGCGAGGCAACTCAGAACTTCACTTTGATGACATTGCGACGCGCGCTCAACGCGAAATCGACTTTGATCGTGTGGGAGCACGTACTTCCAATGAAGGAGCAGACTCACAGGTTCAGGGGCTGGTCGCCCAAGTCTATGGGCCGACTCGAGTCGCGCTTTCGTTTGCCTTGGCTCAAGAACCCAAGGCGATCTTTCTAGAACTCTACGAGCGGGGCTTCTGGGACTGGCTGCCGTTTCAGTCGACTAAAAAAGCAAATGTGCTCGTCTACAACAATGGATGGTTCAAGGCCGGTTCTAATTTGATGATTTTGGACGCCCTTGAACTCGAGACTCCGTGGCGCGAGATCAGCAGCAAAATTCAGCCTGATACCGCGTACCGCCTCAGACTTGCCACTAATTTGACGGGACTCAGCTGGGGTCCTGCCGTTGACGCGACCTTCGAGACCCCATAGCCGCGCAACCGGGCACCGATTCATTAAGAGTTCTGTGGGGTTTTCCGAAAAGACTTTCAGAGGTGCTCTATGCTCTTGAAAGGGTTGATTGGCGCTACACTCCTGGCGCTCCTTGCTCGCGGATTTTTTGAGGCTTTTATTCAACGAACGTCGACGCTTCAGCGTAATTTTCCGCTCGTCATTCACTTTCGTTACTGGCTCGAAAAAATGGGCGCGCCTCTTCGGCAATATCTTTTTTTGTCCGACACGGCGGAGCGACCCTACAATCGCACTACCCGAAGCTGGGTTTACGCAAGCTCCAAGGGCGAAAACAACGTGATTGGTTTTGGGAGCGGTGTCGATCACAACGCTCCAGGAACAGTCCATCTGATGCCGAGCCTTTTTCCGGTGCGCACCGAAGCGGATCACGAGGACTTTGCGCTCCCGCCGCTCATCGGTAAAAATCGAAAGCATCCCTATCAGCCACAAAGTTTTTTCAACATCAGCGGGATGAGTTTTGGCGCGCTCTCGGCCAACGCCGTCCGTGCACTTTCGGGGGGCGCAAAAAAAGCTCACGTCTATATGTCCACGGGCGAAGGCTCGATGAGCCCCTATCATGAGGAAGGCGGCGCGGACATTGTGTTTCAAATAGGGCCGGCTAAGTTTGGCGTGCGCAGTCCCGATGGCGCGCTCGACGAAAAGAAACTCGTGGAGCTTGCCTCTCGACCTCAAGTCAAAATGATTGAGATCAAACTCGCGCAGGGCGCCAAGCCCGGAAAAGGCGGAGTTCTTCCAAAGGCCAAAATCACCGAGGAAATCTCGCGGATTCGCGGGATTCCGATGGGACAGGATTGCCATAGCCCCAATACTTTTAGTGAATTCAGTAATGTGAAAGGTTTGCTGGAGTTTGTGGACCATGTTCAAAAACTCACCGGCAAACCTACCGGAATCAAAATGGTAGGCGGAACCAAGCAGCAGTCCGAAGAACTCGCGCAAGGAATTTCGCAAGGCGAAGTCTCACCTGATTTTATCATCGTCGACGGAACCGAAGGCGGCTCGGGCGCGGCACCTCTGGCGCTTGCGGATTACGTCGGGCTTCCGCTGCGTGAAGGTCTCACGCAGATGGATAATGCGCTGAGAAAGTATGGCGTACGCAATCGCACGGTTTTGATCGCAAGCGGAAAGATCGCAACGGGTGGAGACGTGGTTCAGGCGCTGGCTCTTGGCGCTGAGATGGTCAACATCGCGCGTGGTTTTTTGTTCAGCATCGGTTGTATTCAGGCCATGCAATGCCACACCAATCATTGCCCAACCGGAATCACGACCCAGGACAAGCGCCTGCAGCGAGGACTTGACCCCGCACTCAAGAGCGAGCGCGTGGCTAATTACGCAAAGAATCTAAAAAAAGATCTCTTCATGATGCTGCATTCGTGTGGCCTCAAGCATCCGGGCGAACTCACTCGAGACCATTTGACGATGGTGGTGGCTCCCGGAGAGATTCGCTCACTGCGGCAGCTTTACCCCTATCCCGATGACGCTGAAGCCGTACTCGCGGCTCAGTGGCAAAATATAGCGCGCGGCGAAAACGCAGCTTAGTTCCCGACGGGTCAGTGATTCATTATGCGGCCTGTGATATTTCACCGCGAAAGTCAGTGAGCTTCATGTCAAGGTCGTGCATTTCAGCCAGACTGAGAACTTCGATCGTGCGTGGATAGATCACGCTTTCTTCTTCGGAGATGTGGTCTTCGAAGCATTCAAAGAGCTCGTCGATAAGGTCCTCGGTCTCCTCGCCTTCATGACTGTTTTGGATATCGGCAAGCAGGTCTTTCATTTCCTGATGATCATCAATGGCCATCTCAATGGTGTCTTCAAACCCAGCGACGTCGGTGAGTAAGGGGTACACGAGGGTTTCTTCAGCTCGCATATGGTCGTCCAGCTCCTGTCGTAAGTGCTCGAAAATCTCGTCCCGTTCCGACGCAAGCGGCGAATCCAAGAGGCGCTCAAAAAGGTCGCTGATTTTCATATGGTCTGATTTGAGGATGTCGATGGGATGCATTGTATTTCCCCCGTCAGGACGGACAGTTAGGCCCGTGTGGCAGCTTTGCAATCGGTGTGCGACGGCAGGCCGCAAAAAGTAAATAAAGGGGTTCGGTCAACTAATTTGACGCGCCGCTTCGCCCGTGGTAATTCGC
>CAMBEX010000231.1 GCA_945865865.1 Bdellovibrio sp. ZAP7 | reverse complement strand
GAACTGGCGCGAGCCGGCCACTTTAAGACGACCGTGGTTTCTCGGGGCGGAGGACTCAATCACTACGACGAGATTCTGTCCGTCAACGATCGTGCGAAAAAGTTTTTAGACTCCCCCTGGAAGGAGGTCGCTCAGGCCGGCAAGGAGCGTTTCATTCTCCAAACACTCGATGATGTGGAACACGATCCCATCGGCTTTGTGCGCGACTCGCGCAACGGCGTCTTTCGCGAGTCGAGGGACTAGGTGTGATCGACTCTACCCAAAATTTAAGATTTCCAAACGTGGCCTACCGGCTGGGCTTTCGCGCGATCGAAAGTCTTATGTCCCTCGCGGGCGCGAAAGTATGGTGCAGAAACAGTATCGCTTTGGGATACTCCACGCCCTGGGTAAGCGACATGGATCTCACCCTCTTTGCGCCCGAGCCTACGCCTCTACGGCTGTTTTTTATTCAAATATTATTGAAAGCATCGCGCGCTGTTTTTCCGCTCCTAGGCGAGCATCACGTCTTTGACTCCCAACACGCTCAAATTTATAAAAAGTACTGCAATCGCTATGAGCTGGAGCGCGATCCTGTACTCGCTGGCGCGGGGGCGAAGCCAGGGGACGATCCATCCTCTCGCGCGGCTTTCGCCGTCCGTGCTCTGGCTGCGGACTGGAAAAACTTAAAAACGCGGCCCGCGTGCCGGCGCTCCAAGTGGGCCCACCATCTCAAGACCCTGTCTGTCGATGAGACGATCGACGGTTTTGGCCGCGAGTCGCTTGTGTCTTTGCTTAAGAAGTCATTTTTTTCTGGGATCACCGCGCTTCCCCTCGAATCCGCTATTGCGCTTAAAACACCTCGAAGTACCCCGCTTGACGATGAAGTCTACCTCTCGCTTCTTTTGGTCAACCCTTCCGAATGGCTGGCGCGCCGGGGCTATTTGCAACGCCGCTCCAGTCACCTGTTTAAACTTATTGACGGACTCGACGTGAAAGAGCGCCAACTTCTTAGGGAGCAACTCCGTTGGGAAATCGCTGGGCTTTGCTCGCAACATCTCGGGAGCTTTCGAAAAGCAAAATGGGTCGGCCATATTGGGCGAGTGGTGGGTCTCTTTAGATACTTTTTCCCTGAGGATCTGAAAGAGGTACTTTCGGATCTGGAGACTCTAGGGTGCAAGTTCGATCTGGACACTCGGACACTTTCTCCGACCCGCGAAATTTCACCCACTTTCTGCCCGGTTCCGTTTCGATATTTGGATCATCGAGCGGACGGCAGCTCCACGGTCTGTCGTGATCTCAAGGCGGATAACAAGCAGAGTCCCGAGGAGATTCGAACGTCCCTGCTGCGAGGTCAGACACCCGCTGCATGCCGGGGCTGCGGTGAAATGGAGGCGGTCTGCGCGTCATCACCCCGAACCGCAGCCATCCAACTGCACGCGGCGCACAATTTTGAAATCGGATCCCCTCACTACAGGGCCGATACGCTTCGACTCGGTTTTGAAATTTCACCGCTACTCGACTCAACTTCGCTGGCGGAAATTCGAACGGTCCTTTTGCGTGACGGAGACGCGCTTCTGGCTGCGGGTCATCCTGAACTCCTCGCGCGACTGCTCTCAACCGGAAATGCCCGACAGATGGGCCTTGTCTATCAAACGCATTTCACACGGGTCCCGTCTCAATGGTTTGAATCCTGGAAGCGATTTCACTCGGTTACTTTTGAGGTCCTGCTTCGCGGAGTAGGGCGGAGATTTGATTTTGCTTCGCATCCTAGGACATGGTCAGCGCTTGAGGGTCACCTCGAGCAGATCCAAGGCGCCTCATCGCGTTTCAAAGCGGTGTTCAACTTTGAGGTGAGCATGTTGAACATCTGGCACGCAAATGACCTCATTGATTGGATCGTTAAGAGTCCAGCAAGACGGGCGCGTATCGACTCCGGAAACTGGAAGCTCTTGTTCAGTGCGCCGATTGAGCCCGAGGTCTTGTCACTGCGCAAGATTCCGGATGGCCCGCGAGCGGCAGCGGCTCGTGCGCTTCGAGAGACTCTCGATAAGTACCCAGAAAATCTGACCACTGGATTGTGTGAAGTTCTGCCGATCTTGGAGCGAAAATCTAGCGGCCTGGCCCCATCGGACGCGGCCGAGATTCGGGGAATGATTCAGTGGAGCGAGCAAATCAACGGTGAAAGCTTCAGCGAGCATTTTCCAGAGCTCGCACAAATTATCCTCGACTCAGGTCGTTGAGTCGGTGGATTTTCTGGCTGCGGCTTCGAGAGTGCGAATGCGGACTTCTTGGGCTTCGACTGTCTTTTTGAGTTCCTTGATTGCCTCGACCAGATAGGCGCTCATTTTGGAGTAGTTGACCGCAAGAAATCCATCCTCGGCTCGCCTTGCGGTGAGCTCCGGCATTTGCATCACCACCTGTTGAGCGATCAAACCCGCCTGGACGCGCGCATCGCATGCTACGCCTCCGGAGGTCTCGGGATCCCAGTGAAAGTTCACACCATCCAATTGAGCAACCTTTTCGAGGCAGTTTTCAAGCGGCTGGATATCTGTTTTGAGTCGAAGGTCGGAGCCAGCAAAAACGTCGAGATAGACGCTCTCGCTTAAAACCTCTGTCTCAATTTGTTCGAGATTGAATTCCTGCACTTGCCCCAAATCGGCAGCACGGCCGCGAATGACATCCTGCGCCTGAAGTGAAGCCGATCCGACTTCACCGGCCTCTTTTAAAAGCTGGTACCCCTGGAGTTGTCCGAACAGGGTTTGCAGCGTTGCGACCACCTCGTCTCGTTGCTCAGGCAGGGCGTCGCCGTAATGTGCAAGTAACGTATCGAGGTCTCTGCCTTCTGAAAATTCGGCCCAGGCTAGCGCCGCGAGGCCCGTAATCTTGTAGAAAAAATTGGTCTCGTCGAGCCTCATCAGAATGAAGGTGCCATCCTGGTTTCGGCGGGAAATGACATCCTTGGATGCAATCAGTATTAGTGCGGGCATGAAAAACCTCTCCTAATGGGACGCAGCGGCTCCTAACGGTAAACCACCCACGACAAACCCCTTTTTTAAACCGTATTTCTTTGAGTAGACTCTAGTTGGGTCAAATTTTTCAATGAAAAAAATAGCCGTTGTCCGCCAAACTCATCCCTCTGAATGGGCGAGCTGCAGGTCCATTTCGAAGAATCTGCGCGAAGCCTATCTACAAGCCTTCGTAAATTCCGAAGTACGAGAATTCACGTCAAATTCG
>CAMBEX010000230.1 GCA_945865865.1 Bdellovibrio sp. ZAP7 | reverse complement strand
ACAGCTGTACGAAGAGCGTGCGCTGGCCATCGAGATGGAATCCGCAACTCTATTTGTCGCGGGTTTCGCTAGCAAGGTACCGATCGGCGCCTTGCTGCTTGTTTCTGACCTTCCCCTCAAGAGGGGCGGGATCAAGACCAAGAAATCCGCGAAGGCCGTCTTCAGAAAATTCACGGATCTGCATCTCGAGATCGGTATCAAGTCCATGAGTGAAATTGCCGAACGCGGCGAACATATTCGCCATTACAAATGGTGACCTAAGGAAACTGAAAGTCGACATGTTTAAAAAGTTTTTAGATTTTTTTTCGAACGACTTGGCCATCGACCTTGGGACCGCAAACACCCTGGTGTACGCGCGTGACCGGGGGATCATTATCAATGAACCGAGCGTCGTGGCGATTCACCGAAACTCACGCGGTCAGAGCCGCGTGCTGGCAGTCGGTAAGGAAGCTAAAGATATGCTGGGTAGAACTCCCGGCTCAATTCAGGCGATTCGCCCCCTCAAAGACGGAGTCATTGCCGACTTCGAAGTGACTCAAGCGATGCTGAAGTATTTCATCGCCAAAGCCAGTGAACGCCGTACGTTTATTCGCCCGCGCATCATCATCTGCATTCCGTTCGGAATCACCCAAGTCGAAAAGCGCGCAGTCAAAGAATCCGCGCAATCCGCCGGAGCGCGAGAAGTCCATTTGATTGAAGAACCCATGGCAGCTGCCCTGGGCGCAGGACTTCCGATTCGTGAACCCAGTGGCAATATGATCGTGGATATTGGCGGCGGCACTACGGAAGTCGCCGTGATTTCGCTCGGCGGAATCGTGTACTCGCGCTCGGTACGAGTGGCCGGAGACAAGTTCGACGATGCGATCGTCAACTATATCAAACGCAAATATTCGCTCTTGATCGGCGAACGCACTGCAGAACAAATCAAGTTATCGATCGGTTGCGCTTATCCGTTTGAAGAAGAAAAAACTTACGAAGTGAAAGGCCGCGACCTCATCAGCGGAGCCCCTAAGACCATCGAAGTGAACTCCGAAGAAATCCGTGACGCATTGGCGGAACCCGTCTCTGCTGTCGTCGACGCAATCAAGACCGCCCTGGAGCGCACACCTCCAGAACTTGCGGCCGACATCGTGGACAACGGGATCATTCTGGCCGGCGGTGGCGCCTTGCTCGCAAATCTGGACATTCTCATCAAAGAAAAAACAGGTCTGCCGGTCGCGCTTGCCGAAGACCCGCTGACCTGCGTGGTTCGCGGCTCCGGCAAAGCCCTTCAGGATCTCGACCTGCTCCGCAAAGTCACTACAGTTTAGGTTTTTTCATGGCCTACAATCCAAAGGATTATTACTTTCGTAAGGCTAAGGCCGAAAACTACGCCGCACGATCTGTTTTCAAAATCCAAGAAATCGACGAGCGTTTTCGAATCATCAAACCCGGCCAAAAGGTTTTGGATTTAGGAGCAGCACCAGGCTCTTGGTCCCAGTTCGCCAGCATGAAAGTCGGGCCTCAGGGGCGCGTGCTCGGAATCGACATTCAAGCCATCAAACTCACGCTTCCCAATTCCGTTTTTATCACCGCGGACATGAGGGACTTAAATCTTGAGCAGGTCATGACCGAACACGAAATTACGCCGCCCTTTGACGTGGTTCTTTCGGACATGGCCCCAAAAACCACCGGAATCCGCATTACCGATCAGGCGCGCTCCATGGAACTTTGCGAACTGGCCCTGACAACGGCCGAACGCTTTTTGAAACCTCGCGGAAATTTTGTCGCCAAACTTTTTCACAGCGACGAATTTGAAACTTTTCGAAAACTGCTCCGCGACCGATTTGGAAAAGTCGAGGTACTGCGCCCCAAGAGCACTCGCAAGGAAAGCAAAGAGATTTATTTTATAGCTCTGCAATTCGAGCCAAAAAAAACCAAAGCATGAATTAGCGGACTCGCAAATTATTGCGGTCAGGGCAATGCGGACACGGCGCTGACACATCCTTCGTGATCATCTGCCAGAGATTGAATACCGAAGTACGAAAACCCCGCGAAAGAACCGCCACCATGAACAAAGCAACCGAGATCGTGAGTACATACTCCACGATGGCCTGGCCGTCTTCGCCCAAAGATCCCTGCTTCTTGGCACTCTTTCTCATTTCCTCTATTGTAGGGTATGATTCGTTCTGATGACAACCGACTCGCCAACTCCCGTAAAAGTCTTATGGAAATTTCTGGTCCCGCTTCTGGTGATCCTGACTCTTGTGGTTGGCTCGCTGGTTTTGGTCAAGTCCCGCCTGTCTAAAAACTCGCCAGCTGAACATGTGACCATTCAGTTGGGGACAAAGCTGCCCGATATTGAACTGACGCGTCTGGACGGCTCAAAGGCCCACCTATCCGAACTCGGCGGCCAGGTTTTTTTGATCAATTTTTGGGCGAGCTGGTGCGAGGCCTGCCTGGTAGAAATGCCATCAATCAACGAACTGCGAGCGAAGTTTCATAGCCGTGGGCTTGAGGTTCTAGGGATCAACCTGGATGAAAATCCAGAAAGCGTGGTCCCAAAATTACAAAAACAACTGAGTATGGAATTTCCTATCTTTGTCGATACCGACGGCAAAGCCGGCGAGCTTTTCGACGTTCATGCAATCCCGTTCACCGTGATCATTGATAATGACCGTACCGTTTTAGAAATTCATGGGGGCGAGCGCGATTGGGTGGGGGCTGACATTGTCGCGCTCATGGACCGCTGGCTCAAGCCTTAAGCGCTTGAAGTCGCGACAGTCGCCTTTTCACCACGCAAATCGGTAATAGATCTCTTCGAACCGCTCAAACGGTAGGACCGCAAAATCCGCGCTCATTCCGCGCTCCAGAGTCCCCTTGCCTTTTTGAAGACCCAACGCCCGCGCCGCATTGTACGTCACTGACGCAAAAAGCTCCGCGCGAGTCATTCCTAAATAGAGCGCACCGATCGTGAGAATGGCAGGCAGATTGAGCGTCATGCAGGTTCCTGGATTGAAGTCTGTCGAAAGCGCCACGATCGCGCCAGCGTCCAAGAGTTTTCGCGCCGGAGCGTGAGGTGCCTTGAGATAAAAAGCGGTTCCCGGAAGTAATACTGCGACCGTCTCGGATTTGGCGACGGCCCTAATGCCTTTTTCAGAAATCTTGAGCAGGTGATCGGCCGAGAGAGCTTTAAGTTCGGCAGCAAGCGCGGCCGACTCGGTATTGACGAGCTCGTCTGCGTGAATCTTGGTCTTGAGTCCCAGTGCCTGTGCGCGAGCCAATATCCTTCGT
>CAMBEX010000229.1 GCA_945865865.1 Bdellovibrio sp. ZAP7 | reverse complement strand
CGCTGAAAAAGACTCACTATGAAGACATCGAGGTCGACCAGTGTCCCTCTTGTCACGGGATTTGGCTGGACCGCGGAGAGTTGCAGCCCATCTTAACAAACGAAGAGACGGTTTTTTCAGAAGCTCTCAAGGCCGCTTCGGTTGCGGGTCAAACCTTTGGAATGCCAGAGGCTGAAAAACTCTCAGTTGAGCCCTGCCCAAAGTGCAGTAAGCCCATGGCTCCGATGAGTTTTAGCGCGAACTCCGGAGTCATCATCGACTCATGCGCTGAACATGGAATTTGGCTTGATGCTCAGGAGCTCGAAAAAATCCAGGCGGTGCATGAACACTGGGAAGCGAAGCGCATGAGCCCTGCGTTTAAAGCCAATTTGTCGGTGATGCTGGGTAAGGAATCCGCCGAAGCCGAAGACGCCGCGAAACGCCGAGAGGAGACCATTAAAAATGCTATGGGTCCTGTTGGGCGCCTCCATATTTTCTTACGAAAATTGCTGGGCGCGCTGATCGATTAGCAGAAATCCCGGTCTACAGCCTTGACCTCCCTCAGCGCAGCGTCGTTGAGCGGGGCATTTTAGAAAACGCCGCTAAAAGTTCACGTTCATCCACAACCCGAACGCTCCCTGGCTCTAATTCCCCGAGTTCGAGTTTTCCGTATGAAACCCGCTTGAGTGCTGTGACCTCGTGACCCACGGCCTCGCAAAGTCGGCGAATCTCGCGGTTTTTTCCCTCCGTGAGCGTGACCAAAAGATGTGACTCGCGCAAACTCGCTTTCCTAATCTCCGCGCGCGCGGCCGCAATCATTCCAACCTCGGAGCTGATTCCGGATTTAATCCGCGCCACCTCTTGTTCAGTCACCTCTCCGCGGACAGTCACTAAATAGGTTCGCTCAATTGCGGTTTCTGGATCAGTAAGCCATGCCGAAAGGCGAGTATCATTCGTTAAGAGCAGGAGACCGGTCGTTGCTAAGTCAAGACGTCCAACCGCATGCAGGTGGCCCTCGTCACGAAACTCCTCGGGGACAAATTCAAAAACCGTGCGTCGCCCCTTCTCGTCGTTCCGAGTCGTGAGCGCGCCTCGGGGCTTATTGAGCATCAAAACAATTCGCTCGTGCGGTTTTACAGCGCGACCATCTAAGGTAATCGCGGCAGACTCCGGTGTGACTGAAAAGAGGGGATTGGTCTGAACAGACCCGTGCACCTTGACCCTGCCGCCTTCAATCAGAAGGCGCGCCTGCGCGCGCGAAGCAACACCCAGCTTGGAGAGCGCCCGTTCAAGCGGGACTCTGGGTTTGAGTTTTTTACCGTGGGTCACGACTTGGTTCTGAGACAAAACCTCCGATTAGGCCAGAAAAAACCCTCTCGAGGCGGTCAACCGCCCGTGCCTTATCCAGATATTCCATGGTTTCCGCACAACTCGTGTGCTTGTATGATTTTGTCATGCTCCAGCTTGCTTTGCTCTTTGCCTTTTTGATCGGTGGATACCTCACCGCAAAACTCACGCCTATTCATACGAACCGTGAGCACGTCTCTCGAAAACTGACTCGCTGGGTGATCTGGATCGCGCTCCCTTCGGTGGTGCTTCAGAAAATTCACGCACTCCAAGGCTTTTCTCTCCGTTCTCCTGAGATTTTCATGCCCGCATCACAGCCCTGGCTTCATTTTGCTTTGGGCTTTTCGGTGATTACTCTGCTGGTAAAACCGCTGGGACTGAGCCGTCCCACTTGGGCGGCCCTCATCATGACGGTGGGATTTGGAAATACGTCCTTTGTCGGATTGCCGCTCTTGCGCGCGCTGCTGGGCCCTGACTCCTTGGCAACCGCGGTGGTTCTTGATCAGCTCGGGAGTTTTTTGATTCTCGCTATGCTCGGAATTCCCTTCGTATTGGCCGTTTCTGGGGACCGCGCGAGTGTTTCCGTCAGAAGCCTGATCCTGAGGCCGCTTCGGTTTCCCGCGTTTGTCTCGCTGATTGCGGCGGTGCTATTACAACCCTGGCGCTTTCCAGAATGGCTCGAGTCGGCACTCACACTTTTGGCCATGACGCTTGCGCCTGTTGCTCTTTTTTCGGTGGGGTTTGGAATCAAGTTTCGTGCGCTCTCACACCAAAACATTCGCCTTCCGTTAATGGTGGGTCTTTTTCTAAAGCTTGTCGTACTTCCTCCCGTCTACTTTGTGCTCTACTCAAGAGTTGGCGCAAGCTATCCGGATCTATCACCGTTGATCATCAAAACAATTATTCTAGAGGGTTGCATGGCGCCGATGATCACCTCTGGGCTTGTCGCTGCAGATCACGGACTCAATCCCGATCTCGCGCGCCTCATGGTCGCCCTTGGAATTCCCCTCTCGCTCATCACGGTGCCTCTTTGGGCGCTCCTCGTTTGATCGGGCAGCAATCATCTTGCCCCAGCTCTCGACTGTGATTTTGGAGCTTTAGTTCTCCGCTCCAGAGTCCGATCGGTGAATGTTACACTTTGTCAATTTCTCACATGGAGCACGTAATGACCCCTTTAATTCGAAGCGCATTGCCCATGACTACGACGGACGTACTCCCCGGCCAATCAATCGTCGAACACCTGAGCGTTGTCAGCGGAAGCACGGTCCGATCAAAGAACGCTCTTCGCGACGTTTTCGCGGGAATCAAAAATATTTTTGGGGGTGAACTCATCGCTTACACCGAACTTATGGAAGAAGCTCGCAGTGAGGCGACCCAACGCATGCTCGAACAAGCTCAATCTCTCGGCGCAAACGCAATCGTCGGCGTTCGATTCGCGACCAGTTCCATCGCCCAGGGCGCGGCAGAAATTTACGTTTACGGTACCGCCGTCAGGGTCGGCCGCTAATGGAAGTCCGTCTATTCTTAGTCCTAATGGCGCTCGGATATGTTTTTGGCAAATCGACCGAAGCCGCGCATTACCGTAGGATTCGCCGCCGCGAAGCGATGTACGTTAAATTTCCACTCACTTCTACGCGCCAGATGCCGGAGGGCTCGCGCGACTGTTGTGTTCTTTCTGGCACCGTTGTCATTTCTGATGATTTTTTTAAGCGCGTGTGTGCATTTTTCAAATCAATTTTAGGCGGCAGACTCTCCTCAATCGAGAGTTTGCTCGACCGCGCACGTCGCGAAGCCACGCTGCGACTCAAAGAAGCCGCCATGCGCAACGGCTATCAAGGAGTCGTCCACTTTCAGCTTGAAACCAGTGACTTGTCTGACGAAGAGGAGCGGGGGAGTGCTGGAGCCGTCCATATTACCGCCTTTGGAACCGCTTACCGCCTGCCTGCTCCCAAACATCCCAATCCTTAGC
>CAMBEX010000228.1 GCA_945865865.1 Bdellovibrio sp. ZAP7 | reverse complement strand
GGTCATTGACCTTAACTGGGTAGTCGTTGAGATCGTACTTTTTGATGTCCTCAGGAAGCACCCCCAAAAAGCGAACCTCAGGCGCAGAATAATCTGCGTTACGAATCAGTGACGCAGCAGAACCCGCTTTCAAAGTCCGATAAATGTTTTGCATCGTGTACGCGTCGAGATCTCCGAAAAAATACAGCGGAACACTGAGATGATCCTGAATGAGTTTGCACCAGCCGCGCACCGCGTTGGATGGAACGCCCTGCGCGCCCAACAAAATACAGTTGTGACGCTTGGTAAAACCGTTGGCCACCAAAGTATTCGCAGTACCTTCGGACTCGACGATCAAGCAGAAATCGATTTTCTTTCGAGCAGAAAGTTTCAGGCTTTGCGGCCTGTTCTTAGGCTGAAAGGGCGACGTTCCGAGCTTTGAGAGATCCACGACCGCCGTGTCCCCGTCCGGAAGAGTCTCTGTCACGACCAGTTGCTGGGAGTAGGTCTGTCCACCGCGGTCGTTGGCGTAGCAGTTGAGTTCTTCGCGGTAACATTCCAAAAGCTCGCAGATAAAATCGATAATCGAGTCGGACTCATTTTGATCATCGAAATCCAGCGGCTTGAGCTCCGAGTTGTGCTTAATTTCACCCTTGCTGATGTAATAGAGCTCGCGCTTCGTATTGACGGCGCCGGTTTCGATATTGCGAAGCAGGATTTCCAACATGAAAATCGCGCGGGACATTTTTTTTACGGAACTCACGTTGAGCTCAGTTGCGACTTTTTTTCCGCCAGGGGTCAGATAACCGACCTTGTGGTTGTAATTAGCGTTGTCGAGCGAACATTTGGTTGCATAAAGAACCGGGCGCTTGGCGCGCTCCAAATCCAGGAGCAATCGATTGCAAAGCTCTTTGCTCAGCTTCGGAATCGAATCGTCTTTTGTTTTGCGGGTGCTCACCATGAGAGAATTTCCTCGTTGATTACTGAATCACGTCTTCAAGCGCTTCGATCACGGGCTCTTTGGATTTATCGGCCTCTTTTTGAGCTTCAAGAATCGCATGTGCCTTTTCGAGTTCTTTTTGAGTCACGTGCGCGTCGCGCCCTAGGAGTTTGGTCAAACCCTCTTCGGCCTTTTTTTTGCGGCTATCGGGAGCATTTGTGATTCGGCAGAGCCCTTCGACCAAGATCGGACAAAACTGTTCGATGTGTTTGATTTTTTCTTCAAGCTCATTGGCCTTCGCCTCTCGGCGAATATGCTTTGAAAGCCGTTGCCCCGCCTGAATCAGAGCGCGCCGAATTTCCTCAACTAGGTCATCCGATGCATCGACGGTTTCTTTCGAAGCATTCTTAAACTTAATAAATGGCGAAACCACACTGACCGCGATGATGTACGGCCCCTGTGGGAGAGAGTCTTTGGGCTGACCCAATCCGTATGCCCGCCAATTGACCGAGGTAATCGCCTGAACGATCGCACAGGCCGACTTGTCAAATTGCAGCGGAACGCGATTGGCAAATCGAATCACCTGGACGGGGTCGTCAGACTCATTCGACTTTTCTTCGAGCCTTGCGATGGCGACTTCGACCTCCACCGGTTTGAAATCGCAGATCGTAGGCTTTCGAGTCACGACCGAAAAAAAGTCCACGGCTCCCAATCGTTTGATGCTCTTAGCAAGCGCCTCTTCACCAATCGTGAGCACCGACTTGGTCGAAGGTGCCAGAAGCGGAAGATTTTGAATCGCAGTAAAAAGGCCCTTAAATTCAACGTCTCCGAGCGCGTCGACGTTTTTTTCGAGGAGTCCTTTTTTAGTCCCGCCCTTCACGAGCTCGGCAATCGTTGAGTCCGTGACCCGCGAAAATCCGCGCTTGAGCCAGGCGCTGGTCTTGACTCGTCCAAAGAGGTGCGAATGCGCGATAAACTCGCCGAGCTTCATCGTGTGAGGATGCGGATCAGTCGCTTCAGGAACTTCCGGGATCGTGGTGCTCACGCGCGAAACGGTTTGAGCCTCCAAGTCCGGTAGTTTGTAGTGAAGCGTCAAGTGTGGGTTCACGAGCGTGGTGCCGCTGAGATAACTCAGAAGTCCCGCCTCACCATTGAGCTGAACGCGGCCATCGATCAAAAACTCTACTGAAGTACCGTTCGGGCGATCCCAATCAATGGTCTCGCGATTTTTCACGGAGCCCTTGTTGTGCTTGATATCGACTTCGACGACACAAGACATGGCCTTGCGCATCGCCTTGGTTTTGGTCACGACTTTCGCGCCCGTCGCGCTCGTCAACTGCGCCCAGGTTGTGGCGGCGGAAATCCCAATCCCCTGCTGTCCGCGAGAACAGCGTCCGCGACCAAACTTTGAGGACGCAAGATACTCACCAAAAACCTTTGGGACGTCTTCGGGGTCAATGCCTGGGCCGTTATCTTCGACCCGGATGCGGATCTGATCCGAATTTTTAAGTGACCCTACTCCGACCTTTTCGAGAGTGACGGAAACCTCAGGCAAGATCCCATGTTCTTCGCAGGCATCCAGCGCGTTATCGACCGCTTCTTTCAATGTCGTAAGAGTCGCTTTGATCTGGGAAGAAAATCCAACTTGCTGGAGATTTTTTGAAAAATATTCGGCCGTGCTGCTTGTTGTAATTTTGCTGGAGGCACGCGAACCCTTAGCAAGTTCTTTGGCGCGATCAAGCTCTTCGCGTTCAGCTTTGGTGTTTGCGGCTTTGGTTGTGGATTCTGCCTTACCGGCCTTGGAACCGGTCGAGCTGCCTGCTTTTTTTGCCATGGCGGGATTGAACCAGACACATCCAGTCGTGTCAATTGCGCGCGACACGTCGGGCCTGCGCTTTGCAGTTTTGTGCCTGAAACCAGTTTCAACCAGGAGCGATCCAATGCCCGCCAGCCAACCGCCCAAGAACCTCAGCAAAAAACAGCCGTTTCTGAGCGATATTCAAGAGATTAGAAAACGCGCGCGTTCACACATCGAGCAAGGGGCCATAACTCCCAGCTACCACGCGCAAAAAGAAACTGTAATCAGACTACTCAACGAGGCACTCGCTACAGAAATCGTCTGCACGCTTCGTTACAAACACCACTTTGTTACGGCTCAGGGCCTCGCCTCTTATTCGATCGCGCAGGAGTTTCGCGTTCACGCTCATGAAGAGCAGCGACATGCGGATCGGATCGCTCAGAGAATTCAGCAAATCGGCGGAAATCCCAACTTCAATCCTGAAGGTCTCGCCGCCCGAAGCCATGCCGAATATGTCGAAAGCACGAGCCTCGAGGAAATGATCCGAGAGGATCTCATCGCCGAAAGAATCGCCATTGAGTCCTACCGAGAAAT
>CAMBEX010000227.1 GCA_945865865.1 Bdellovibrio sp. ZAP7 | reverse complement strand
CCCTGCGAAAAATGAGTTGACCCTGAAAATCTCCGCCCATGCACCGTAGCGCCGCCGCGGCGATCACGCCTTCGGGTGCGCCGCCAGAACCCATCAAAACATCCACACCACTATCGGGCTTGCAGGTTGCAATCGCAGCCGAAACGTCTCCGTCGCCAATCAGCCAAATTCGCGCACCCGTGCCGCGAACTTCCGCAATCAACGCCTCGTGCCGCGGCCGATCCAAAATCACCACGGTCAGATCCTCGACGTGGCACTCTTTCGCGCGAGCGATCGAAATCAGATTTTGAGTGGGCGTCGCCTTGAGGTCGATCACGCCTTTAGCAGACGGGCCCACCGCGATCTTTTGCATGTAGACATCCGGGGCGTGAAGAAACTTACCTTCTTCGGCAATTGCAATCACCGCGAGCGAATTGCTTCCGCCACGCGCGCAGATCGTCGTTCCTTCGAGAGGATCCAATGCCAGATCCAGCTTGGGTCCATTGCCCTTACCGACCTGTTCGCCGATAAAAAGCATCGGAGCTTCATCACGCTCGCCCTCTCCAATGACCACTTTTCCGTCAAACTCAATCGAGTTGAGCATCAGGCGCATCGCCTCGACCGCCGCGTGATCGGCCGCCTTTTCGTCACCTCTGCCCATGAGACGGGCGCTCGCCAATGCGGCCATTTCAGTGACGCGAACAAACTCTAAAGCAAAGTTTCGATTCATGGAACGACTCAAGCTCCTTCAAATTGCTGAACACACCATTTTCGTAAATCCAGAGGAAGGTTAGAGCTTAGAACGAGCTGTTTTGCAATGCCGAGCTTGGTGGAATCGGCATTGTCGTCAGGCAAAAACAGCAAGGTTTCATAGCGAATCAAACCATAATTTTCGGCCTGCTCCTGCGATGCGCCTACGCTGCCTGTCGTGAGTCCGTCGGCTTGATCCCACTGCACAAAGGTTCCGAGCACAATCAAAGCGACACGATGGTACTGTTCATCGGCAGCCCGCCAAAAAAGGAGATCCGTTCCGGAGGTGCCGTGATACCAGAGCGTCCCGTTCCCGTCCGAAGGGAGCGGCCTCAGTTCCTTCCCTAAAAAAGTTGGATCGAGGCTTTTTTTGAGGACTTCGGTGACCGTATCGGAAAGCGCGACAAACTCACAACCCACTAGATCGCGAGCCAGATGCCTGACTCGCGCGCGTACCGGAAATTTTTCATTTCGTAACTTGAGGCTGCCCTCAAGCTCAGCGCCGATTGAAAAAAGTATGAGATCTTCGCGGTCAATCAATCGCAACGCCATTCCTTCGTTCGAAAGATCAATGACCGAAAAAATTTTTCCATTTGAACTCAGCCGAAACTGCTCACGACTCAGATTGAGCCTGGGCAAACGGCGCCGCTCTCGCGGGTCAACTGGACCATCTGATGTCGCTCTGGTATTAGAGACGACTTCGAGGGTGTGGGATTTTTCCATGAGCTTCTCCCGGCCGCGCTCTATCACGCGCGCCTTTTTCGTGTTCTTTAGATTCGATATAGGATCTCATGCGTTTTCCCGTAAATCCAAAAACTATTTCAGCGCCTCGCTCGATGATCAGGCGGGGTGGCCAAGAGCTTCCTGGGCCACCGTCGATTCCACCGTCAAAAAAAACGAGTGTCCCCTCGCGCGAACTCCCGCCCCGCTCTGCACCCTGCGACTGAGCATTTTCAAAAAGAATATTTCCGGTCATTCCCTGAAAATGGCCGCCCACGACGCGATAACGAATCCATCCTGAGGTCATCTCCTCAAACTGCACGATGGATCGCAGCCTGAACTTCCAGATTCCGCCCTCAATCGTCAAACGCTTGACCTTGGCGTCGTAATCCGAGCGATCAATGTACGGAATCATCTTGGCCAGAAGCGGATAATCCGTGAGCACCTCACGCGTGCGCCGAAGGCTCTCTCGAACGAGCATCGCGCCGTAAAAGCCATAATGTTTGGCGCCCTCGGCCGCACCGTGCAAATCTGAGAGCTCGGCGTGGGTCATGACCTCGCGCTCCGAAAGCGCTTTTTGATAAACGGCGGGTTTGAGTACCGATGCAATGACCGGAGACGCCGGCGGATGTTCGACAGCGGATGCGTGCCCGACCGCAAATAGGGTTGCGACCGCAAAAGAGGACAAAACCCGCAGCATGGCCATAGCTCATCTTATAGGCTACGATGTCGGCATGTCGACATCGCAGAGCAAAACGCCTCAATCCCCTCACAACGAGCTGACCTTTTCGACAACACCCAATCTGCTGACACTTTCGCGAATGGCGCTCGTTCCGGTAGTCGTGGGACTCATGTTTTTGCGCGATCCCAAGTGGGATCTTGCAGCAGCCCTCATTTTTGGAGCGGCCAGCATTACGGATTTCTTTGACGGTTACTTGGCGAGAAAACGCGGCCAAGTCACGATTTACGGAAAACTCATGGATCCGCTTGCGGACAAGTTTTTGGTCGTGTCCTCGCTGATCATGCTGCAGGAACTCGCGCGGATTTCTCCGGTGGTCGTCATGCTTTTGATCTGCCGCGAACTTGCGATCACTGGGCTTCGAGCACTCGCAAGTGCCGAAGGCCTCATCATGGCGGCATCGCGTTCGGCTAAATGGAAAACTGCGACACAGATGGTGGCCATTCCGCTTTTGATCGCCAAAGAGCCGCTTTTTGGAATTCCGATTTATCCACTCGGAGAGGCGCTGATTTACATTTCGCTTGCCATCAGCATTTGGAGCGCCGTGGATTACGTGGTCGAATTTTTACTTAAGATTCGGCTCAAAATTCTTAAAAAAACGCGCCTACCGCGTCGCGGGCGGCGCCGTCCACGGAATGTCTGAGACCCCAGCCTCGAAATTGGCAAAACGCGCACATTCAAAAAGGTAGTCACTCAACCGATTGACGTACTGTAATACTTCGGGCCGGACAGGTTCCGCACGATGAAGAATGACGAGATCGCGCTCACCCCGACGACTCACCGTGCGCGCCAAATGCAGGTACGCTGCAGCGCGCGTTCCCCCCGGCAGCACAAAAGCCCTGAGCGCTGTCACCTTTGCGTCCATGGCGTCGATTTCATGCTCCATCCGCTCGATATGAGTGGAGCCTAGCAATTCCATCGAAACGGTCTTGTTTCTCGGAGTCGCCAGCTCAGCACCCAACTGAAAAAGCTCGTTTTGAAGTCTTTGAAGCTTTTTTCGCAGGTCATCTGAAAGCGTGCTCTCGGCCAGAACGACACCTAAACACGAGTTCAGCTCATCGAAAGTGCCGTATGTTTGAATTCGGATGTGGTCCTTTGGAACGCGGGCTCCGCCATAAAGCCCTGTTTGGCCGGCATCCCCCCCTTTTGTGTAGATCTTCATAGGCTTAAGGTAATCCCTCTGAATCTTTTCTAGCAAGCCACTAAACTCAGGCTTGACCCCGC
>CAMBEX010000226.1 GCA_945865865.1 Bdellovibrio sp. ZAP7 | reverse complement strand
ATCCGGCTTGTAGAAAAAACGTTCATGATGGCGATTGAGCGTCGTCCAGCGCCCCGGCGACTGGTCCTGCTCAATGAAGTTTCCGATTTGGTTAACCTTGGAGTCCAAGTCGTCGATGTAGTGAACGATGAGTGCCTCCAAGCACTGCGGCAACACAGGCGAACCGTACTCAAGCTTCCCGTGGTGCGCGAGGATCACATGCTTGACCAAAAGTTTTTTGTCCTCTGGAAATTTTCCGGGGAGCCGACCCTCTTGGGATTCCAGCTCGCGGATCTTTCGGTCCACCAGTTCCACTCCCATCACGATGTGGCCGACGAGTTTACCGGCATCCGTGTAATCGGTCACGCGCTCGTACGAGAGTTCCCAGATCTTGGCGACGTCATGAAAAAATCCGCCGAGAAACATCAAATCCCGATCCAGTTTTTTTCCGTAGTGCTTGGAAATCGAGTCCAAGAGACCTGTGATGGAAACGATGTGTTCCAGCAAACCCGTCACGTAAGCGTGGTGCATCGTCTTGGCAGCAGGTGCCCGCTTGAGTCGTGTCGAAATATCTGAGTCGTCTTTGAGAACGGATTCCGCAAGCGCCTTGTAAAATGGATCTTGCATGGACTCCACAAAACCCAAGAGCTCCGTGTACAGCGCCTCAGCGTCGAGCTTACCTTCAGCGATATAATCTTTTTGTTCGACCTGATCTTCTCTCAAGATCTGCAGTCGGTTGATCACGATCTGAAGCCGGCCCTGATAGCTTTGAATTTTGCCGTCCACCCGGACAAAAGTATCTTTCACAGCCTGCCCTGCGTATTGGGCCGCGTCTTCCCAGAGGCGGGCCTCGATCTCACCCGACTTATCCATGAGCACGAGGTTCATGAAAGGCTTGCCGGTTTTTCCAACCGCCACCGCGCTATATTTCACGAGGAATGGGGACGAAACCGTCTCTTTGTCTTTGAGGGATCGCGCAAACTGGGACTTCGAAATCAGGCTGGATTGCATTTGCGGAACCTAGCCTCAAAGGCTCTTGGGTTCAAGCCGGATTGCCGTCAGTTTAATCAACTATGGGCCACTCAGAGAGCCAAAACCGGTGTTTTGACTCGGCTAGAACGCGATCTCGCCGAGTCCGATGCCAATCAAGAGTTCGTTTTTTCCGCCCTGCTCTTTTGCGTACCCCTGGTGCGCCTGAAGCGCCAGAATCAGCGGCAAATGAATAAAAACTTTACCGGTGAGCCGCAAACCCAAGCCCGCCGCCGGCAAGAACCGACCCTCCGGCACTGACCTCGGAAAGTAGGCGCTTTCGCCAAAGACAAAGCCCCAAAGATTTTCGGCAAAAAATGGGTTGGTTCCCCAACCACGCCTAATTCTCCAGAGTGGAGCTCGGTATTCGAGCGAACCCACTGCAGCTGCGCGCGAAACAAAACGCACGCCAGAATAGCCCCGAAGCACTAACTGATCAAAGCCGTCTCTCTCAGAATCAAAAATATTTCCGCGCGTACCCTCCACGACCACATTGCTGTCGGTAAAGGTAAAACTACTGCGACTTGCGTATGCAGCACGAATAGACGGCACGAGTACCTGATGTCCTGGAAGTTTAAAATGTTCCGTATTGGAAGCAAAAGCCTTCCAGGTCCGCGCATCGCCATCTTGATAGAGACGAGCGCCTAACTCCGATATTCTTCCGCGCTCGGGCGAAATCGCAAGCCGAGAGGATTCGATATTCGAGAAACTCAGCGATGCATCGACACTCGGTACAAAAACAGTTTTAGCCAAAACTGCTTCATTTGCTCGGGAGTAAAAAAAAGTCCGCTCAGCGTTGAACGACAGCGCCGGCACCAGACTCGAATAAGTCCATTCAATCGGATACGATACCGAAGCCGAGACCTCAGTCTCCCTGCCAAAACTCACATCAGTTACCGAAACAGAAGAGAGTGACCCTGCCAATGAAATCGTAGGTCCCCATGAACGATTCGAATAGACCGCGCTAAAATCGCCCTTGCCGAGCTCTGAGTCGTAGCCAGCCCCCAAGGTGTAGCGATGCCGATCCACCGCATCGAAACCCGTCACCTGGGCTGAGGCGGAAACTCCATCTTGGGTCGCAAACACTGTCGGCACCCAAATCCGGGGCCAAATACTCGGAAAAATCGAGTAATCTCGAACGGAAAACGAAGCCGCTTTTTCTTCGATCTCGGAGCCACTCATCGCTGGCGCAACCGGCTCCGGCGCTGGTATCGGCGCGATCGCTTGCGGAGAAAACGAAACGCTCGAAGGCGCCACCCGCGCAAGATCCCAGCCCTGCGGAGAATAGACGCTGGCATAAACCTTCCCGTCCGGACTAAACGCAGGAAACCAAAGCCCCGTCGTAACGTTGGTCAAACGCTCAGAAATCGCGCGGCCCTCAACCCATCGATACAAATTATCGACTCCAGTTGCATCCGAAACAAAGAAGAGAGCGCCTTGAGAGTCAAAAGTCGGAAAGCGATTGTAATGGCCGTCTGTGACCAGAGTAGAAACAGACTTCACTGCGAGTTGAATCTCCATGAGATCCTCGCCGGTCTTTCCCTGACGATGCAGGGAAAATACGACCCTACGTCCATCGGGTGAAAATTTTGGATTGGAGACGCGTTCGTATCGCGCAGGAGTGAAAATCGACTCAACCTTGCCGAGCTTCCACCCGTTCGCGGAATTTTCAAGGCGAGCCGATGCAAGCTCCACTCGTGAATCGACGGCGCGGGTAAATACTAAAGTCTCTGCGTCGGGTGAAATATCCGGGTCACGCAATCGCTGCCTATCCGAAAGCCGAGTGCGAACTCCAGAACTCAGTTCATACAGCGAGAGGTCGCTGAAAAGTTCATAATTGAAGGGTTTTTTGTGTGCCGCGCTGAACACGATTGATTTTGAATCGGGTGTGAACGCCAAACCGACTCCAGCCGTTTTGTCGAAGACTTTGCGGGATTTTCCGGTAGCCAGGTCACGTAGATAAAGTCCGCTTCTCTCATCCGGAGATTCTTGATTGTAGGCCAACCACTTTCCGTCAGGCGACGCGGCCACTCCTTGTACCGTTACGCCCGAGGTCAGTGGCGTCGTATCCGTGAGAGAGAGCGCTCGTATCTGTTCGAGTGCCCGATTTTGCCGCACCTGAGTTTCGCCTACAAACTGCTTCCAGTAATCGTACCAGGACTTACCTGTGACATTTTCTAAATTCCCATTAATGAAAAAAGGAATCCTGCCCGCTGAACGCAGAGACATCACTCCAAGCGCATCGTCACCGCCTTGGGACGCGTCCCGGGCGACCTGGTTCATCAATTGATAGCCAAAAAGATAAGGGGTCTCTCCTCCGGGCGGCAAAGGGTTGGGACCGTTCACCTTGTCGAGCGTGATGTAAGAGGGATTGTTCAGTAAATCGCGCTCAACGGCAGCGCGC
>CAMBEX010000225.1 GCA_945865865.1 Bdellovibrio sp. ZAP7 | reverse complement strand
ACTTATTTCGCGCGGCAGGGGGCGTGAGCTTTCTGAGATGCGCGCGCTCCACAAATGGTTAGACGGACAACGCTCGATCAATCACTCAAGGGTGGACCCCGAGGCGTGGCTCAAATGGCAAAATGTTTTTGATCGGGAGGTCGAGGTTATTTCAGAGGTGCTTTCGCGGATGTCACCGCGGGCTGAGGTGACTCGCAGAATCGCGGAGTACAAGGCTCAGGGTGTGATCCAAGTGACTCTGAGTGACTTGGACGCGGGCGATAAGCTCGGTGCCTTGGGTCTTGAGTCTGCGTTTGAGAAAAGTTTTTCTTGTCGCGAGATCGGGTTTTGGAAACCGTCCGTAATTCCGTTTGAGCGAGTGCGGGCTGAGTTTGGCGTTGCTCCCGAGGAACATCTCCATCTGGGAGACCGGGACGAGACAGACGGAGATGGGGCTCGTGCTTCGGGCTGTCGGTTTGAACTTATTAAGTAGCGTGTGGGGCGCCGCTGTTCGGTGATTTTAGGGAGTGTTTTGATAAACGATCCAAGCGTCGAGGTCTCGGAGCTTTCCATCTCGCTCGATCATCGGCAGGGTTCGACCCTTCATTTCCTCAAGGCGTGAGCCATCGAGCGGCAGGGTAAAATAGATGGGGTCCACGATCGCGGCAATAATGAAGCTCGTAGGTTTCATTTTTACGATGACATGGTCTTTGCCGTCACCACCCGGTTGAACTGAGTCCTTGAAAAGATCAAAACCCACGGTCTCTTTCCGATCCCAAACGGCAAAACGGATTCTGAGTTTCTCGCCCTTGAGAATGGTCGCCCAGTTTTTTTGCAAAAGCGGAATGAGGGTGGGGCCGACAGCCCAGGTCACCGGAAGGTTTTCTTGTTCGGTGCTGCTTTTCCCTTTTTCGTCGACCCGGGTGAAAATCAATTTGTCGCTTCGAACTTCAATTTTTCCGCGCAAGGCGCGTTGCCTATGGTGGATCTCGTACTCGACTAGCGCGCCCTGCGGGTCATAGCGCATTTTTTCCTCGATGAGCTCCCGGCCCTTCGAGTCTTTAAAAACCGTGGTGCCGGTTTCGCCCGTGCGGGTGTTATCGAGCGTGAACAATAGAGGCTGCGCGGCTGACGCGGAGGGTTTCAGCTCGTACCCTTTTGCAGAGAAGCCTGCGGCCCATGAGGTGTGAGTCCAGGTTGCGGCAAGAGTGATGATGATCCAGCAGTTTCTCGTGGAAATGGACTTGTGGGAGCGCATCTCAACAAACTAACACGGTGTCATTCAGGGGTGAACCGTGCAGTGGCAGTGACGGAATCTTGGCGCCACACCTTGATAGGTGCGGGGCGCCGTCGGGGTTAAAGTCTCGGTTGAGGGCGAAATCGTGTATCGTGAGTTGAAGGTGCTTTTCTAAAAAACTTATGCGGATTGCGGTCATTTTTCCAAATCTCAATGGCTCACCCCAGACGCTCGATCTGGGTCTCGTCTATTTGGCTACCTACATCAGTGAGCGCACCCATCACCAGATCAAGATCATCGATACCACTTTTCACAGCCGGCACTGGCGGAGTCATGTTCGCTCGCAAATCGAGGAGTTCAAGCCGGACGTAATCGGTTTCTCCGTCTTCTCAGTGCTGTGGGATTATTCGCAACAAATCGCGCGCGATATCAGAACTTATTGGAACGTTCCGCATATTTTCGGCGGCTATCAGGCGGTCATGGATCCAGAGCCGACCATTGAGTCTGATGTAGTGGATGTGATTTGCACCGGTGAGGGTGAGCACACACTGGCGGAGTACCTGGACACTCTTGAGCAGAAAAAACCCCTCAAAGGCGTGAAGGGAATCTGGTTCAAAGAGGGTGGAAAGGTCATCAAAAATGACTTTCGCCCCGCAATTCCGGATCTAGACACTTTGCCGTTTCCGAACTGGGACCTCTTCGACGATATCGAAAAATATCTTTTCTTTCTCGGTCGACTCTACGCCATCGGTACTCGTGGCTGCCCGTACCGTTGCAGTTTTTGCGCTGAGACTTCGCTCGAGGTCACCTTCGCGGGCAAGCGATGGCGCGAGCGATCACCTGAGAAGTACGTGGAGGAGATCTCCTACCAATACGAGAAGTATAAAAATCGCGGCATGGTCGGGGCACATCTCTTTGACACGGTTTTTTCATTCAACGATCAATGGCTCGATCGTTGGACTGCACAGTACCGGGTAAAGGGCTTGGACAAAAAGCTTCCTTTCACGGTGTTTGTGCGCCCCGACAACAAGAACGCAGCACCACTCAAAATTTTGAAACTCGCAGAGGCCGGATGCGCGCAAGTGAGGATGGGTATCGAGTCGGGAGATGACTCCATTCGGAAGGCAGAACTCAAGAAGCCCGGTTGCACCAATACCGGCATTTACGAAATTGTAGCAAAACTCAACGATGCTGGAATTCTCGCTAAAACTTATTCGATCATCGGATTTCCTCACGACACCGAGGGGTCGGTCCGTAGAACGATTCGATTTGCTGACAATCCTATGGTGCAAACTCAGTTTGTTCTTTCGTACACGCCGATTCAGGGCACTCCGATGGCGATGAAAATGAAAGAGGGAATGAACTCAAAGGGCACAAAGAATGTGCACAGCTTTCACTTCAGCGGCGGCGTCAAGAACTCCAACTATTCGAGATGGTTCGTCGATAGGATGCTGCTTTGGTGTTACCTGTACTTTGGGACCAAACAAGCCGCCGCTAGTTTTCTGGCTGACCCGATCAACTTTTTGAAAGTAGTGCCCTCTCGAATTGTCATGGGCCTCTACTGGGGCAACCCTCTTTTGCTGACCACGCTGTATGGAATCATCCACGCGTCGTTTTGGCCCGGCTGGCGAAGGCGACAAAAACGGCGCTGGAACCGCAAATTCAGGGTCTTGTACCAGACCGTAGTGGCGCGCTGACATGTCCAGAAAACTTCGCATTCAACTTATTCGGCCCCCGTTGATTCGCCCGGATCATCATTTTACCGGGCTCGACACCTTTCCGCCGTTACATCTGGCTTATCTCAATGCGGCACTTCGGCAAAAGGGTCATCACTGCGAGATCGTTGACGGGCAGGCTTCCGCAAAAATTACGAAATTGACCGCGCGACATCAGATCATCGTCGGAATGACCATCGATCAGTTGGTCAGCGCTGTGCCTGACGACGTCGACGTAGTGGGCGTCAACTGCATGTATACCTACACTTGGTTTTATGACCGGGAAATTGTTCGCGCGGTTCGCGCGCGGTTTCCGAAGATCAAGATTGTCGCGGGCGGTGAACATGCGACCGCATGCCCCGAAGAAATCATGAAGGAGTGCCCGGCGATCGACGCCGTTTTTCTAGGTGAAGCCGAGGCAAGTCTTACTCTTGCGATCGAAAACTTCGCCGATACCGGAAGCTTTGGTGCGGTGCCCGGAATGCTCAGCCGGAATGAGCGAGG
>CAMBEX010000224.1 GCA_945865865.1 Bdellovibrio sp. ZAP7 | reverse complement strand
TCTTTCGTTGGGCGGATGTTTCATTAAGGTTCGGGGAGAGGTTCAGGAGGAGGAAGCCATCGAGGTTCGTTTTACAGTTTTTGGCCGCGATGTGATTTGTCGGGGTCTTGCGGTTTGGAAGACTCACGGCGCAGTGACGCATCCCAAGGGAATCGGCGTAAAATTTCAACCGCATGATCGCGCTCAAAAGCGCGTGATGAAAGTGGTGACCCACCGCTTGGCCAAGCTTTCCACTTTGTATCGCCGCTCGCGTTATCTGATGAGTCAGGAAGATTTTGCTAAAACCTTGGCCAAGCTTCAGGCGCCGCTCTCCAAGGGGGAGTGAAGTGACAAGTCTGAATTCCCCGGAAAACAGTCCACAAGCATGGATGGCCGAGGCTCTTCGGTTGGCACACCAGGCGGCATCGGAGGACGAGGTTCCGGTGGGCGCCGTCGTCGTTCACCAGGGAAAGGTTGTGGGTCGCGGCTATAATCGGCGGGAATCAGATCAAGATCCGCTAGGGCATGCAGAGCTCATGGCGATTCGGGAGGCCGCGCGTTCTCTCGGAAGCTGGCGACTCATGGATTGCGTGTTGGTGGTGACTCTTGAGCCCTGTCCGATGTGCTTGTCAGCAGCCCAGCAGGCGCGGGTATCCCAGGTAGTGTTTGGTGCCAACGACCCTAAAGGGGGCGCGCTGAGTTTGGGTTACCGCGTTCACGAGGACCCCAGGACTAATCATCGCTTCAGGGTTGAGCTCGAGGAAAACGCCGAGTGCAGTCAGGTGCTTAGAGACTTTTTTAAAAAAAAGCGCGCCGCCGGCCCGGTCTGAATAATTCAATAGTCGATATTTAATTATTTTATTGTCAGGGTGTCTCCCCGACGTGTTAAATTTTTAAGGCAAATCCCGCTCACCATGGAGGGTCGTCATGCGGGCGAGTTTTATTTTCGCCATCGTCTCATGGACGATCCTTTTCGGTTTTACTCAGGCGAGCCTGGGCAACGTCCCTGATTGCGCTTCAAGCGACCCTGGCCATGTTTGCCTCGCACTCAAGTGGGTATCTTACCTAGACTCGCGCGGCGCGCCGACCATTACCGAATCCACAGCGAGGGCGACTCTCGAGGGAGTCAACAAGCTCTGGTCTCAGTGCAAGCTCAGCTTTTCGGTTTCCTCATTTGAATTGGTGCGCGCCGAGGATCAAGGGCTCCAATACAGTCTTAAAAATATGTCTGAGCTCGAGAAAGTCCGTGCGCAGTTTTCTGAAGGTAACGCTCTTTTGGTTGTCGTCTCGGGACCTTGGGATCGAAGCGGAACTCTCAGAAGCGCGAACGCATGGACCATCTTGCCCGGCGCCTTGCAGAGCGGCGCCATCATCGAAAAAACCGTGGGAGAAAACGTCAATCTTGTGGCGCACGAACTTGGGCACTATCTCAACCTTACGCACCTCACGGAACCAACAGGGCTTATGAGTCCCGTCGTGTATTCACGATCGACAGCCCTTTCGTCCGGCGAATGTGACCGAGCACGAGCGGCGGCCGTGAACTTCTGGAGTCGCGCTACCCGGTAGCTTCGTGTAGTCTCTTGCAATGGCAATGACCCTGAGACTTCATTTTGCGAGCTTATCGCTTGGCGCATCCGTAGATCAGCAGACCGGAAATCTTTCGGTCTTTGACGTGATTGAGGAAATTCGCGTTCCGCAGCTTCCGATTTATGCATCCATGGCGATTTCAGTCGCGCTTGAAAAAATGGTTCCCGAACCCGCCAACGGAAAAATGCTGATTCACTTTCTTACGCCGGACGGCAAACAGGCGATGGTGGGGTCAGGAGATCTCATGGTCCCCGGTGAACAGAAGCGCCTCAAGGCAGTGTTTAGGCTCAGCGGATTTCCGGTCACACAGTTTGGCGAACACCGTTTTGTGCTCTCTTGGGTCAATGCGGCCGGCAACAAGGAGGGCGAGGCCCTTTTGGATTTTGATGTTATACAAGTTTCGCCGCAAGGTCAGCCAGCCAAACCATTAGACTTAGTGCCCGGCGGAAAAAGCCCGATTACACACTAATCGCCCATCAAAGAAGGAATTTAGAAATGAAACTACGATCCATTTTAGTCACGTCGTTCACAACTGCGCTCGTCTCTTTGTCCGCGATGGCAACGGAATATACCATCGACGCATCCCACTCCAATGTTGGCTTTACGATTCGACATTTCGTAAGCAAGGTGGGCGGTGGATTTAGCGATTTTTCGGGCACGATTCAATTTGACGAAAAAAACCTAGAAAAATCCTCAGCCAGCGCCGTCATTAAGGCCGCAAGTATCAACACACTCAACGCAAAACGCGATGGCCACCTCAAGAGTCCGGATTTCTTTAACGTCGAAAAGCACGCGGACCTTTCTTTTCAGAGCAAGAAGTTCAAAAAGACCGGCACCAAGACGTATGTCGTGGATGGCGACTTTACGATGTTAGGCGTGACCAAACCCGTGAGTCTCAAGCTCGAATACGCCGGATCGACAAAAAACTTCGACGGAATTCAGGTGGCGGGCTTTGTGGCTACTGGCAAGATCAACCGCAAGGATTTTGGAATGGTTTGGAATAAGACCTTGGACAAAAATCTTGTGTTGGGTGAGGAAGTCGACCTGACCCTGAATCTTGAAGCCATCGAGAAAAAATAATTCGTGAACTCGTTGGTTCAGGTTTTTGCCAGTAGACGAATGGCGCTCGTGCTCTTTCTGGGCTTCTGCTCTGGGCTCCCGCTCTCGTTGACTGGCAGTACGTTTCAGGCCTGGATTACCGAAGCAAAAGTAGATTTGGCGACCATCGGACGCTTCGCGCTTGTGGGTCTTCCCTACACGATGAAGTTTCTTTGGTCGCCACTTTTGGATAGTATTGCGCCGCCGTTCTGGGGGCGTAGAAGAGGTTGGGCGATTCTGACCCAGCTCGCCCTCGTGATTTCCATCGCTGTATTGGGCACCCTTGATCCGTTCACGCAGCTTGCGGAGTTAAGCGTGGTAGCTATCGCCATCTCGTTTTTCAGCGCAAGCCAGGACATCGTTTTGGATGCGTTTCGAACCGAGCTTCTCAAGCCGGAAGAGATGGGTGCGGGTGCTGGCGTCTACGTCATGGGATATCGCCTGGCGATGCTCGTTTCGGGAGCGCTCGCTCTGATCATGGCCGATCACATTGAGTGGAAGTTTGTGTACTGGATCATGGCGGCCATCATGGGACTCGGATCCTTGGTGGTGATATTCGCCCCTGAGCCCGAGGTGGTGGCGGTCCCGCATGCAGAAAAGCGCTCCTGGAAGGAGCGCGTAGTTCTTCCTTTTCTGGATTTTTTTAGCCGAAACGGAGCCATCGAAATCCTGCTTTTTGTCATGGTCTACAAACTCTCGACCATGATGGCGACCGCATTGACAACCACGTTTTTAATGTCGCTGGGTTTCACAAAGACCGAGATCGGCGCAGTCACCAAGGTGTTTGGTTTGATCGCAACGA
>CAMBEX010000223.1 GCA_945865865.1 Bdellovibrio sp. ZAP7 | reverse complement strand
CCAGTCCAGGTATGTGCGGAGCATGGAAGCCTCAGAAGCGTCCGGATGCATGCGCTCGAGTCGGGCCAGTTGCTTGAGAGCTTCGGTCTCCACTTCGGTTGGCATTTTCTGAGCTGCCAACTTTTCGCGGAGTTCGTTGATCTCTTCGCTTTTTGAATCCCCGTCACCGAGCTCACTTTTGATGGCCCGGATCTGCTCGCGCAAAAAATATTCCTTTTGCGACTTGGACATTTCGTCCTTGGCCTGCGAGCGGATCTTGGCCTGAATCGTCAGGACCTCGATCTCTTTGGCAAGATGTTCGTAAATCTTGCGGAGCCGCTGGTAAGGTTCGTGAGTCTCAAGGACGTGTTGCGCCTCGGAGACTTTGAGTCCCAGGTTCGAAGCCACAAGGTCAGCCAGTCGACCCGGATCTTGAATGTCAGAAAGGACCATCAAGATGTCGGGCGAAAGTTCTTTGCCCAGCGAGATCACGCGTTCGACCTGTTCGCGGACGTTGCGCATGAGCGCCTCGGCTTCCGCGACAGCAGTCGTCGGGGTCTCCTCGATCTTAGTGATCTTGACCTCAAAATGAGGATCCTGCTTCGTGAACTCATCGATCTGCGCTTTGCACAGTCCTTGAGTCAGGATCTTGATGCGGCCATCCGGAAGCTTTCGCATCCGCATGATCATCGCAACCGTGCCCGTCTTGTAGATCGCATCGGGCGCGGGGTGCTCATCACTGATGTCTTTTTGTGATGCCAATAGAATCAGCCTGTCATTGCGTGCCAGCGCTTCTTCGACACTTTTGATCGAAGAATCACGGCCCACAAAGAGTGGGATGATCATATATGGGAAAACAACGATATCCCTTACTGGCAACATCGGGAGTGTCTGTGGAATCTCAACTTGTTCGCCGTCGTAGTTCGTCACCATTCTCGCGCCTCCCAGCGCTTGTTGGATGTCCAATTCCGTCTGTGTATTGGTTCGGCGGAAGGGGCGGATCGCTTTAGGACAATTCTTCAAGATTATTGCAGTGTTTTTTTGACATTCACCGCTGAATTGCCGACGTTTTCGCACGGATTTGCCCCTGATCGGATACAGAGACCCGCACTCAGAGCCTAAAAAGGGCAAAAAAAAGGGCCTCCGTGAGGAGGCCCTTGAAACCGTCGATTTTTTGTCGCTCGGTAAAATCCTTACGCGTAAATCTTTTCTTTGTGTTCCTGGAGCTCTTTGCAGGCAATGCAGAGAGTAGAAACCGGGCGGGCTTCGAGTCTCCGTGGCTCGATAGACTCTTCGCAGTCCTCGCACATCCCAAAGGTGCCTTCGTCCATCTTGCCGAGGGCCTGGTCGATCTTGTTCAGGAGCTGGCGCTCACGATCTCGGAGCTTGAACATGAGATTCTGGGTGAGCTCGCTCACCGTCAAGTCCGTTTCGTCAGCGAGATCGTCCGTCGACAAAACGAGGTCATTTTTCAGCGTATTTTCCGAATTATTGAGAATTCGTTGCTTCTCTTCAAGCAGTGCTTTCTTGAACCGGGTCAGCGTCTTTTCATCCATGACTGTTCTCCCCCTAAGGATTCCAGTTGCTTCGTTCTATTTTAAGGGCCATCCGGGCCGACCTCAAGGTATTTATAAGGACTTCTAAGATCGGTCAACTAAAAGAATTTCGCGATCTAATATATTCTTATATTCCCAAGGACTGCTCCGGGGACTTCGAAAGCTATCGGCTGATTCCTATTAAAACTTGAATTGGTATTTTTGAGTTTTGTTTCAGGCACTTGAAGGCGACCGTGATTTCCGGTAACCCCATTAAATCCCGACTGAAAACCCGAGTGACAAAAAAATGATGAAGACGAACAGGGAACAAAAAATCGCAGTGATCATTTTAGCGGCAGGTCTGGGTAAGCGCATGAAGTCGCCCCTTCCCAAGGTCTTGCATCCGGTAGGGGGGCAACCGCTTCTTTTTCATATCTTGGATCGAGTTTGTGAAGTGACGCCGCAATCATCCGTTGCGCTCGTCGTGGGCCATGGCCGCGAAGAGGTCGAAACCCAGGTTCGTGCCCATTCCCGCTACGCTTCGCTGGATCTCCATTTTATCCATCAAGCAGAGCAGAAGGGAACCGGACACGCGGCCCGTTGCGCGATGGATTCCGCGTGGGGTGAAAAGATCGCCCGCGCGAAAACCCCGGTATTGGTGCTTCCCGGGGATCTTCCGCTGATTCCCTCCAGGCTCGTCGAACAGATCATTGAACCGCTCCATCGGATGGCAGGACTGCGATTGCTGACCACCGAGCTACAAAATCCGACCGGTTACGGGAGAGTGGTTCGCAAGGGCAAGCAGGGCCCGGTCCTCAGAATTGCCGAAGAGCGCGACGCGAATCTTCGCGAGAAAGAAATTCGCGAGGTCGCCACTTCGATTTACGTTTTCAATTCCGCATTTCTCAAAGCGGGCCTTCAGCGCATCTCCAATAAAAACGCCCAGGGTGAGTACTATTTGACCGACCTCATCGCGCAGGCGGCTCGCGCCAAAAAACGCGTGGAGGTGTTGACGTGGGGTGAATCCGGGGACCTTCGGGGAGTCAACGATCCCTGGGAACTGGCTGAGGCCGGTCGCACTCTCAATGAAAAGCAGGTTTGTCACTGGGCGCGCCAAGGCGTGCGATTTATCGATCCTTCGAGTACCTGGATTGATGTGAGTGTTGAGCTCTCTGAAGAAGTTGTGGTTTACCCCGGAGTTTTTTTGCAGGGCTCCACCAAGATCGCTCGCGGCGTCACCATCGGCCCAAACGTCGTACTTTCTAATATGGTGATCGGAGAACGTGCGGTGATCAAGGCCGGGACCGTGGGTGAGGGATCAGAAATTGGTGCCGACGCGCAGGTCGGACCGTACGCGCATCTCAGGCCGGGCTCACAAGTGGGTGAGAGAGCGAAGATCGGAAATTTCGTCGAGCTCAAAAAAAGTCGGATCGGTTCTGACACGAGCATCGCCCATTTGTCTTACGTGGGTGACGCGCAGGTGGGGTCGGGAGTGAATATTGGTTGCGGCTTCGTCACCTGTAATTTTGACGGTCGCGTCGTCGAAGGCCAGCGCAAGCACCAGACCATCATAGAAGACGGCGTTTTTCTCGGAAGTGACTGCCAGACGGTGGCTCCCATTCGGATCGGAAAAGGGGCCTACATTGCCTCGGGATCCACGATCACAGAAAACGTGGAGCCTGAAGCTCTCGCGATCGCGAGAGCAAAACAGGTCAACAAGCCTGGGTATGCAAAAAAACTCAGGGAAAAGAGCTGATTTATGTGTGGAATCGTCGGCTACGTCGGAAAGCGCCCAGCAGTCGATCTTTTGATCGCTGGGCTTAAGCGTCTTGAATACCGGGGCTATGATTCTGCGGGCGTGGCTTTTTTTCAGAACGGAAAAATCGAGATTCGCAAGGCCGAGGGAAAGCTCGAAAACGTCGCACGGCTCGTTGAGTCGGGTTTTTCTGACGCCCACTGTGGAATCGGCCATACCCGTTGGGCCACTCA
>CAMBEX010000222.1 GCA_945865865.1 Bdellovibrio sp. ZAP7 | reverse complement strand
ACTGGACCGGAAAATCCGCGGATTTTCATCCCGACTTTGCAACGGTTTTGGACGAACCCACGATTCAAAAAAGCCGAAATCCTGAAATCGATCCGGAGATCGTCAACTTCATTGTTGGCTCGTGATGGGATTCAACCAGAAGTCTGCGGACGAACCTGCGTTTGAACTGGCATGAGTGCCCAAGCGGAAAGTGCGAGCGCTAACGGTCCGCCGACCCGCGCAAACCATTCGCTCCACACGACTCCTAAAAGATCAGTGGCCAGGAGTTCAAATCCAAGAATTGAAAGCCAAAAGGCAAGCCGTCTCCAGTAAGGATACTTATGGCCATGCATGACCGCCTCCCATGAGAGGCACAGCATGAGGGGCGAAAAATTTTGCCTCCAGGCCATAGGTGAGCACACGATCGAGATGAGGACCGAGTTTAGAAACACTCGCCTCGACAGTGAGGGGGCGCCGTGTGTCGACCAGCACGCGAGTACCAGTCCAAAAAGAAGGACGATTTTTGGGACCCAATTTATTCCATCTGGCAGGAGCCAGCGGACCTGTTGCGTCGAAATCCCAAGGTTGTCGGGTCTGAGTAAATGTTTTGCTTCACTTTGAGGTAGAAATTGAAGCCACTGTTGGTGATGGACAAAAAAGTCGCTCCAACCCAGCTGAGCGCCATAGCCGACAGCAACGATCACCCCCAAAATGATCGCGCCGATCAGCGTCTGTCGTAGGCCCCCTTCGCGGGCGACGCGAGAAAACATAAATGGCCATAAAAGTATCTGGGTGGGTTTGAGCAAAACGCAAAACAGCGCACCCGCACCGAGCACTCGCGAACGAAAGGGTGAGGGCGCTCGGGACTCCCAAACGGGTAAATACAAAGTCACAGCAGCTAGGAACATATTGAACTGCCCCAGTCTCATTTCAGCCCACCAGGGCCCTGCAGCAAGAAGCCATCCAAGCAGTCCAGTCCATGAAAAGAGCGAAAGACCCAGCCAGTTTTTTGCCAAAACAATCAATGAGCCCCAAGACAGGAGGTCCCAAACGATTTTGGAGGTCCAGGATGGCAGAAGTGCGAGCGGTTGCAGAAGCCAAGTTAAACCGGGTGGTTTGGTGTGTTCGGCATGATCCGACAACCGGTAGAAGCTTTCCCCGGCCCAAAGTCGATGAATGGATCGGGTGAGAATTTCAAGATCGCCTCGGCTCTGAGTGAGTATCCAGCATCGCCAAAGCCAATAACTCACGATGACCGTGAACGCGACCTTCAGCAGAAAACTCTTGGACTTCGGCTGAAACATTTGTGAGCGAAGTTAAACAGCACCCGCCATCCTCTGTCAATTTCCGCAGAGTGGAGACCGAACTTCGTCGTTGGCTCATTACGAGGTTCGTGATTCTGTAGGTGTTACTTTCCATGTTCTACATCAAAACGTTTCTCCTAGTATTTTGGCTTTTGTTTTGCTGCGCAGTGATTTCGCTCGTCGCGGTTTTTAGATGGGGAGATACCAATCTCAATCATGCATACGCCAAGTTGCTAAGCACCCTGGCGCCGCTCATTACTGGAATCCGAGTGGTTGTGGAGAATCCAGAGAGGCTTGAAGCATTTCAGCCCTGTGTCTACGTCGCCAATCATCAAGACAATTATGACTTTGTCACTTTTGGTGCCCTTTTTCCGAGACGTACGGTCGTTATTGGAAAAAAAGAACTGGGTTGGATTCCGATTTTCAATATTTTCTTTAGGGGTGCCGGCAATGTGCTCTTGGACCGAAAGAAACGCACCCGCGCAGTGGCCAGCCTCAATCAAGTGATCGAGGTTATCGAAAAAAAGAAGGCCTCGGTTTTTATTTTCCCAGAAGGAACGCGCAATCAAACGGGTGAGGGGTTTCTCCCCTTTAAGAAAGGCGCCTTTCATATGGCCATTTCTGCTGGCGTCCCGATTGTGCCAATGGTCGTCTCAAGCATGCGTGAGCGTATTCGCTATGACCAGAAGCGGATCATTCCGGGCGAAATCCGAGTTCGAATTCTCGAGCCTGTGTCCACCCAAGGGATGAAGGCTTCAGATGTGGACGTACTTTCCGCAAACGTGCGATCAAAGATGATTGAGGCCTTCCATGGCCTCTCTACATCATCCGTGAACTCTTAAATTTATTGCGGGCATTCATCGTAGCGGGCCTGCCAAGCGATCTGTGCGGCCACCTTTCCTAGTTCGATAACGATGGTGCGATCCGAAATGGTGCTGCAATACTCGTTGCCCGTTTGACGAATCAGGCTGATTTTCTGTTCTTTTCTCTGCACTTCAATGGGTTGGTAAAGGTCAGCGCCGTCTGAGGGCTTGGGCTGGCAATCAGGTTCTGGGAGTGCCGGCATTTGTAGAGCCGCGTTGATCGCGACAGCCAAACGATTCCAGAGTTCAAATCGAAGTGAGCCGACCTCTCGCCGATAGCAGGCATTTGGAACCGTTGAAAAGTGCCCTGAGTCATCCACCACGGTTTTGGCGCCACTGACAGTCAGTGTGACTTGGTCCCAGCCCTTTGCGTAAACAAGCGATACCTTTTGCGCATCGGTAGTCTCTGAGCCTTGAGGGCCACAGGAAGATAAAGCGAGCGTGATCAGCAGCAAGGAAGTGCGGCGCATGGGATACCTCGCGGGGCTACCTTTTGGGGCTTCCCAATAGGTTGGGGTCGCGAGATCCATATTTTGCAACCGAGGTGCCACTGGAATTCCGTAAAATCGCGGGCAAAAAAAAACGCATACGGCAGGGGTCTCCTGTCCGCATGCGCTTTTTTCCGGCAATCCTCAAACCAACCGAATTCCTAAATTAAAGTTAGAAATGACTCAGAAATACAGTGAAGGGTTCGGTTGGCAGGTGCCTTGTCCACAGACCGCAGGAGCTCGATGGTTCTGGAAGCCCTCGAGCGCGCCGTCGATTTGTGCGCAAGCGTCACGCTTGATTCGCGTTCCACAAACGCTTTTGGCCGCATCGCGTGCCGCCAGAAGCTTGAGCTGTGCCCCCGCCACGGCAGCGGCATTGCCAGCAATCATGGGGTTGATGCGGCTGCAGGTGCGAGTGGTCACGTACTGAACTTCGCCGATCGGGATGGGAGAATAGATTTGGTCGATGTTGGAGCATTCTGCATCCACGCTGCAATGCGAGAGTGCGGGATAGAGCTCCTCAACAGCGTCAATGGAGGCTAGGCACTCATCCGGAAACGGAAGCGGATAATGCTTTTTTGCGAGTTCGCGAATTGCTTTGTGCAATTGCTTGCCCTGTTCAGTCGCGATGGCATAGCAAATTTCACTGCCGTTGTGACGGACCAAGGTCGCTTCGCGGTCGCGTTGTTTAAAGACGACTTGATCCAGCGGAGCGGTCTCATCATTGGCCCTGGGCGCACAGTTTTCCGCGGATGTTGAATCGAGAAGGAGCGTGTCAGTCACGGTTTTGAGATCGGTACTCGTGAGTTTTCCGCGGTGAATCTGACCATTAGCTGCGGGGCCGACTTCATAGGTGCCGTTGGATTTTACTTTAA
>CAMBEX010000221.1 GCA_945865865.1 Bdellovibrio sp. ZAP7 | reverse complement strand
CGGTCGTTCGTGCACCATCAAGATTTTACTCGCTGAGCCGACGTATGCAGGCAAGCACTGCCACCGCTACTTGATTGAAAGCACGATTTTGCATGGCTCGCAGATGCTCACGACGCCGATCATTTATGGCGCGGGCCAGAGCGGCAGTTCGTGTGGAAGCGAAGTTCTCAACGATCGAGGCGAAGTGGTCGATGTGATTCTCTCTGAAGCTAAAGTCAGAAAGGGAGCCGACACGATCACCCTGATGTTCAACGAGTCCGGCGAAGTGGTCGAACTTCTTTTTCTCTGGTTTGGCGGTTGGTCACACAAAGTGATTCAGTGCACGGTCAATAAGTAAGTCGTTCAGCGAAGGGTGCGTCTGGGGCGAAAGCTCCCTTGATCACGTCCCCAAATTCCAATAGTCTGACGCGTGAATGAATATCCAGTTTTTCTTAGTCCGTGGTTTGGCGCGCGAATCCGCACATTGGGGTGAGTTTCCAGGACTTCTCAATGAGGCGTTTCCTGGATCGAGCGTGCGATGCCTGGAGATTTATGGTTCCGGAAAATTTTGGCGAAAAAGCACGCCCTGGACCATGGGTGGAATCGCCCGTGGTTTGCGCTCCCAGTTCTTGGACTTCACCAATCAGGATGAGGCCGATGGGGCTAGCGCTACTGAACGTCCCCGTAATATCGTGGTGAGTATGTCGCTGGGTGCGATGGCAACTTTGGATTGGGTTTCTGGTCATCCAGGCGAAGTCGATGGCGTCGTGCTCATGAACACGAGCGTGGGAGGCTTGAGTCCGTTCCTCAAGCGCCTTCAGCCCGCGAGTTTCAAATCCCTGGTCAAGGTTGCTGCACAAAAGAATTCGCAGCAACGCGAGGCCGTGGTTCTTGATCTCGTCAGCAATAACGAAACGGCTCGGGCGCAGGCCATGCCTGCCTGGACTGAGATTCGAGATGCCCGTCCCGTTTCAGTCTCAAATTCACTTCGGCAAATCATTGCGGCTGCCAGTTATTTTCCGGGGAGTCGCATTGGCCGAAAATCGCTGCCGCCTACCTTGATTTTAAAGAGTGAGGGAGATCGCATGGTGGATCCTTCTTGTTCGGACGCGCTTGCTGGGGCGCTTGAATGCGATTTGCGCGCTCATCCACACGCGGGCCATGATCTGACCCTCGATGACGCGGACTGGGTCGTGGAGCAGCTGCGTGAATGGATCAGTGAGCATGCGGATCTTCACGACGTACAAGAGAGCTCGGGCCATGGCCGATAAAAAGATTTTGATTGTTTATACGGGCGGTACTTTTGGGATGGACCCCAGCCCGCTGAAAATTCCGGACCTGAGTCCTGAGCTTTTGCGCAAGCGGATCCTGACGCACGTCCCGGAACTTGAAAAACTCGCACGCTGCGAAGTGGATGTCGCGATGAATCGTGACAGCGCGCATGTGGGCCCGAGTGATTGGATCGCGCTTGCAGACCGTGTTCGTAAAGCCTGGAAAAAATACGATGGCGTCGTGATCCTGCACGGGACTGACACGCTTGCCTACACGGCAAGCGCGCTTTCTTTTTTACTCAGGCCTTGTTTAAAGCCCGTGATCTTGACAGGGGCGCAACGTCCGCTTGCGGCGATCCGAACGGACGCTAGGAGCAACCTGATTTCGGCTGTAGAAATCGCGGCCCAAGCGCGAGCCTCGGTAGCAAAACAGGTGAGCATTTATTTTGACGATCGACTGCTTCAGGGAAATCGCGCGCGAAAACGAAGCGCTCTTGAGTTTGCGGCGTTTGAATGTCCCAAGGCTGAGCCTTTGGCGGTGGTTGGAACTTCGATTCGTTACCGCGAGACCGGCGCGGAGTCCGGTCGCGGCGTTCGCAAGGCGCTCGCGAAGGTGGCGGGCCTTGAACTGCAGCCCAAGTTCAGTGAAAGAGTGGCGACCCTTCACGTCACTCCGGGGTTTCCCTCTCATGCCTTTGATGAGCGTTTTTTCGCGTCTATCGACGCACTTGTGCTGGTGGTGTTTCCATCGGGAACAGCGCCCACGCACGATTTAAAATTTATTGAGATGCTGAAGCTCGCGCGTAAAAACCAAGTTCCCGTCGTCGTGGTGACCGAGGGAGTGGGCTCGCATTCTTCAGAGTATGCCGCCGGAAAAATTTTACTTAAAGAAGGTTGTCACTGGGCGGGCGCGATGACTCCCGAGTGTGCGTTTGTCAAAGCATCGCTTCTCATGGGTCAGCCCGCGGCTCTCCAGGCTTTTTCGCGCTTGTGGCGTGTGGACTTGGCGGAAGAGGGAGCCGGCTCGACGGCCTGATTCATCCGCGGAAGGTAAGTCTGAAGATAAATCGTCCTCAGCACCGTCAAGAGGGGCGAGGCCACCAGGATTCCCAAAACTCCAAACCAGCTTGCCAACACGAGCATGAGCACCATGAGGTGAATGGGCGGGAGCTCCAATCTTCCTTTCATGATGAGCGGAATCACGACGTTGCTTTCGAGTTGTTGAGCAAGAAAGAAAATACCAATCAAGAGCGGAATTTTATCGGGCTGCGAGGCGAGTGCAAGCAGGCAGGCGCTGGTTCCCGCCACCAGCGGGCCAAAATAGGGGACGATGTCGAGGGCGGCGGTGAGCAGTCCGATGATGTGCCAGGAATTGACTCCAATCAGCCACATTCCAAACGCGGTTGCCGCTCCGACGATGCTCATGGCCAGGAGTTGGCTGAAAAACCATTTACGCAGGTGTCGTCCTGCCGAGCGAAATACCTGTTCCCACTTTGGCCGCGCGTAAGCCGGAAAGAGCGATAAAAATCCTGAGAGGTAGCGTTGCGGGGAAGTTGCTAAATAGAGAGCCAGCGTGAGTACAAAAAAGAAACCGCCGAGCGCCGTTGCGCCGAGCTGGATCCCGCCCATGAAACCTGAGAGCGCCTCGATGCTGCGCTCTCCGATCTTGAGGCTTTCAAAGTTGCCCTGAAACCAAGGGTAATCCGTCAGGAGTACCTGGGTTTTGAACTGAAGTTTTTGCAAGAGTGTTGGGAGTTGCTGAACGACGGGAGCAAGCTGAGTCTGGCCAATATTAAACACGAGGTAAATAATCTGGGCCACTGCGCCGGTGATCAAAAAAAACATCAGCACCGCGCTGACGGGTTTCGGAATTTTCAGTCGGCGTTTGAGCATTTCAAGGACGGGGCTGATCAGGGTGCCAACCCCGATTCCGATCAGTGAAACGATGGCAATCCAGCGCACCGAATAGAGCGCGACACTTGCCGCGAGAAGGGCGATCGCACAGAGCAAGAAAAGGAGGGCTTTTTTGAAACTCATGGGGTTTTACTGTGAAATGCTGAGCAATTTTAATGCCTTACATGAGGCAGTATTCCCCAAAAAGTCGCCCTTGAGTCCTTTGCCGCACTGCGCTAAAACGCTGCGTTATGAAAAAGACTTTCGGTGTTCAAATCTTGAGTCCCTGGGTTTTCGCGGTTTTGGCATTCAGCGTCTCGGCAAATGCAGACGTCGTTCGCGATGACGGCGCGTTTGTGGATCCTCCGTATC
>CAMBEX010000220.1 GCA_945865865.1 Bdellovibrio sp. ZAP7 | reverse complement strand
AATACCCACCTTAAGGCCATGGACATCCCTGACCAATACGGGAGGAACATTTTTACGCAGGCGCGCAGCTTCGGAGTAATTGGACAGTTCGAGATTGGCCGCCAAAACCGGAAAACGCGCGCGAGCGTCTTCGACGGTTGCGTTGATCCGACCCACGCCCGCAAGAAAATCATGATTACCGAGTGCCACGGCATCATAGCCCATCTGGCTCAAAAGGCGCAGCATGTTTGCGCCCGTATCGGTCGAAAAATGCCAGCTGCCTTCGGACCAGTCACCGGCATCGATCGTCAGCGAGGTCTTGGTTTTAGAACGAAGCTCGGTCAAAAGGGTGGCCATTTTGGCCAAACCGCCCAACGCGAAAGGATTCGCGCGGGGGCCTTTGAGGTGGGAGTGCAAGTCATTGGTATGAAAAATTGTCAGTTCGGTTTCGTCACCGCACTTGGCGCCCGTCAATACTAAAGAAACAAGAAACAGCGCCGCAATACTTCCAGCCAACCTTTGGCGACCCTTCATAGATCACTCCCCCTGCGTCACTAAAAAACACTACTACTTATTAACTGACTGCCCCGCGACCCGAATTTTTCCAGGTGACGGGGCAGTTCAACTCAAATCACTTCACCAAAATGCCGATTATGGCAGTTGGGTTTCAAACGCTTTCATGAACTTCTCGGCAACCTTCTTCAGCTCACGAGGATGAGACTCGTAGTAAGGTGCTTCAGGGCCCGAGAGAACGATCTTGTCTTCAGGAAAAAAGTCGATCTTTCCACGGCGCATGCCGATGGCGTCCTTGATGCCTTTCCAGTTTGCGAAAAGTGCCAAACCGCCGGCTCGCAACAACTGACCTTGCTCGTTCACGTAGGGACCGAAAAAACTTCCCAAGATCGCAGGACGGCCCGTCTTGTCGCGCAAGAAAACCTGACTCAAAACCAATCCGCTTGGAAAGTTTTCGTCAATCAGGCTTACGAGGCCCGCCATTCCGAGCCATTCGCCTTTGCGAATGTCCACGTAAGCAAGAAGCTCAAGCTTGTCTTCCCAGACTTCGCCCAAGTTCACTTCGACTACCGCGTACGGAAGACCGGTAGGCATTCCGTTCGGGAGGGTCGTGGTCGGTGCGAGATGGATATAGTCCTGATCATAAATGATGTTCAGGTTGAGATTGAATCCCGCCTCAAACGGCGTCGTGGTGGTGTAAGGATTAATGAACACGCCGCCGTATTGCTTGACTGCGAATCCACCCGAAAAAGGCGCTTTCACCTTGTTGGTGAAAACCAACGAGGCACGAAGATTTTCGAGAGTGTCTGAAATCTCGAAAGTAGCCTTTTCAATGAACTTGTTTTCTTTAGAACAGCCCGTGCCCACGATCATGAGCACGCCTGCAAGCGCTGTAACGCTTGCGATTTTTTTCATCCGTTGAAATTCCATAAGCACTCCCTCTTGGAGCTCACATTTGTTGAGCTCAAAAAAAGTTTCCGCCTGTAAAAGCGCCCGTATGACTTCCCTGTCACTTCTTGTGATTAGAACTATAGCAAACGACCTTAAATGTGCAAAAGAAAGCCGGGCGCTCGCGCAAAAGAAACCTCGTCAAAGAACTGACATCGACTGACCGGAGTCGACTCCCGGGAATGGGCTCAGCGATTGGGCGCGAGTTTTTCAGTCAGCAGAGTCCGAACCGTACCCCGATGTCCTTCCAATACGCCCAGAGCAGAACGGCGAGGGGCATCGACTTCTTCGTAAAGTGACAAATCCGTTTTGGATCCGACGGCGCGAACCGTGATTTGCCCGCAAAAACGCTTAATGAGCCCGCTTCCGCGGGTCTTTTGGTAACGGATTTGGGTCACTAAAGAGTCTCCCCAAGTGGCCCACTGTTCACCCCACTTGAGCCTTACAAACGGGATCGGCACAAACTCGAGATCGACTTCCAAAAAGTCTGTGAACCCGGGACGCGGAACGGAACGAGACTCCACCTTAAATTGACTCAGATCCTTGAGCGTCCCAGGATTTTTCAGAAGCCGGAGAACTTCGGACACGGGGCGAACCACGACGGTTCGGAGAGCGGCCCAAACCCCGCCCTTTGAAAACTCGCCAGTGGCCGTGCGTACGCTTGAGTCACCGCTTGAGAGCGGTCGACTGTCGATCATCTCAGGAGGCAATTGCGCTGCAACTTGGGTAGACGCGGTTTCGGGGCGGGTGAAATCAAAGCAATGACCCTCGGGCACTGCGTCGGTCTGCGCGAAAGCTGAAGCTGGCGCAAAGCCTAGAGCTGCGGAAAATAAGATCGCTCGCGCCCGTGAAAAAAGTCGTGATCTGTTTGAGGCCCGCACCGTTCAAGCTTACTCGGAGACCCTGAACTTTTTCCAGATGCCTTTGAGGACTTGTAAAAACGACGGGCGCTCCAAGACTTCGACGACTACCTCGGGCCGAGCAGCAGGACGAAATGATTCGAGTTCCAAATCATTCACCACGACAAAATGCAAACGCCCCGGCTCACGTTCTTGAATTTGGATTTTTCGGAAATAGGAGTGAGTGGTTACAGTCCCTGGCTGAGAGCCAGCTTCCGCGGCGCCGGGAATCGCGCCCCGATCCGTCATCACGCCCAAAAATCTGAGTCGATTGCCATTTTCATCCACCTGAACGAGCGAGAGCTTCGGAGTACCGGTCACCTTTGCCGTAATCGTGAGTTTTTTGCCTTCTTTGGCATAGACAAATTCGTCTGACACTTCGAGCTCCAAGACGAGGCTCGAGCCTGCGCCTTGAGGAGTGAAAATTTCCGCGATTGTGCGCTCGCCATGAGCCGCACGCGCGGTATTCAACAGCAAGAAGGCACAAGCGACTGCAGTCAGAAACAGAGGCACTGGATTTTTCATGAAGTGCCCTCGCTTTTACTGGGGCTGGCCGTCGAGGGCAAGCGGGAAAGTACAAGTATTTGCAGTGTTCCCGCGAACCGAGGCACTCAGCTCGAAACCAACCTTCTCAAGGCAAACAGTTTCTCACGGATACTGCTTCTGCATCGGCGACAGAATCCTGCGCGTGACTGCGAACCGATCTCCGAAGCGATCCACCGCCTCAGCGCGGAGCGCCGGGGCTTTTTCTTTGAGATACCGATCCAGGTGCTCCCGATTCTCCACCTGGTAGTGGATCGTCCAAAGTGTTTTGCCGTCCATTCCCTGCGCGCTCTCATCGCTGGCTTGGCGAACCCACCAGTCGGCGGCTTTGAAGCCGGCATTTTTTAGAACCTCTTGAATATGGCCTTTGAGAAATTCCGCATACTCAGCGGCCGAGTCATTTTGAACGGCGACATTCACTTCGTAGATCAACATAAATGAAGACTCGCACATCGCGAGAGCTTCTTCCATGAGGGTTGGGAGTAGAAACTTAACTCGGGATCTGCTGAACGAGAACAAAAGGCTGAACGATCACACAGTTCAACCTGAGTCCCGCCTCGGATCTCCAGTGGTCGATCTGCACTGAATTTGGCCGTGTGAGTTGATTTTCTTTCAACCACCCAGCGATCATAGATTGGTCATCG
>CAMBEX010000219.1 GCA_945865865.1 Bdellovibrio sp. ZAP7 | reverse complement strand
ATCGCCGCATACCAGGCTTGGTGAGCGGCGGTGTGAGTAAACTGATAGGGTCCCGCCACGTCGCCGCACACAAAGATATTTGGGACGTTGGTGCGCATAAACGCATCGGCGGCGACCATGCCTGGGGGGTTGAGTTTTACGCCCAGCTCCTCGAGTCCAAATCCAGTCGTGCGAGCCTTGCGCCCGAGTGCGAGCAGCACTTGGTCAAATTCCACGCGGACCTCACCTGCATCGGTCAAGCAAACCAGGGTTTTTGTTCGTGAATTTTTTTCAAATTTAAGGGCGCGGTGTGAGGTGAGGACCCGGACCCCTTCTTGGCGAAAACGTTGAGTGATCGATTCTGAAACGTCGTCATCTTCGCGCGAAAGAATCCGTGGGCCCGCCTCTACAAGCGTGACTTGAGAACCGAGTCGCTGAAACGCCTGAGCCATTTCCACACCGATAGAGCCGCCCCCTAAAATCAAAAAACGTTTGGGAAGGGTCTTGAGATTCCAAACCGTTTCGCTGGTGAGAAATTCCGCGCTCTCAACTCCGGGGATCTCCGGAACCACTGGAGCGGCACCGGTTGCTACGATGATGGATCGCGTGGTGAGAGTGCGGCCGCCCACTTGAACTTCATGGGGAGAGAGAATCTTGGCCTCGCCGTCGATGCATTCGACACCCAGGCTTTCGTAACGAGAGCGTGAGTCATGCGGCTCGATCGCTCGAATCGTACGGCGCACTCGCTCCATCACATCGCTGAACTCAAAATCGACCTGAGCGCTTTTGAATCCAAACTCGTGCGCGCGCCGGGCGTCAGACAGAATTCTTGCAGAACGAATGAGCGTCTTGCTGGGCACGCAGCCTGTGTTGAGGCAGTCGCCACCCATTTTGTTTTTTTCGATGAGGGCAACACGAGCCCTGACTGCGGACGCGATGAGAGAGGCGACAAGACCGCCAGAGCCCGCACCGATGACCACGAGGTTGTAGTTGAACTTTTTACTCACGGCGAACATCGGGAGGCTCTCAGCTTTTTCAGCCACGTAATGGCTTTTTTGGCAGCAATCGGGAGGATACCCAGTGCGGCAAAAGACGCGAGAAGTTCTGGTGAGAGGATTCCTGAGGGCGACTCCAGCTTTCCGAGCTGCGTGCCCGCATTTACAAAAGCAAGAGTGGCCAGGAGCATTCCAGTTTGACTGACCCAGACATACGTCCACGTGCGAATGGGCGTGAGGCCCATCAGGAGATTTACGATAAAAAACGGAAAGGCCGGAATTAACCTCAATGCAAAAAGATAAAAGGCGCCCTCTTTTCGAATACCTTCGTTGATCTTGGCCAGTCGATCACCGAAACGGCGCTGGACGACGTCGTGAAAAAGATATCTTGAAATGAGAAAAGCGAGCGTGGCTCCACCCGTGCTGGCGAAGCTCACCAACAGTGTGCCTTTGGCCCAGCCAAAAATGGCGCCACCCGCAAGCGTGATCACGGAAGCTCCCGGGATGGAAAGTGCCGTAATCAGCACATAAATCGCAAAATACGCGGCTGCAAATGCAACGGGCCTCGCTTCATAGAGCGAGACGAGTGCGAGCTGTTGGGGCTTGAGCGCATCAAAACTGAGGTACTCGCCGAGCCCCGACCCTGCGATTAAAACGAGAGCCAAGCCGACGCAAGCAAGGAGTAGAAGACGCTTTCTCAAACGGCTTCGACAATCATGACAACGCCCATTCCTCCTGCAGCGCAGATGGAGATGAGGCCTAGGTTTTTCTTGCGCCCGCGAAGTTCATGCAGCGTTTGAAGTACCATGCGCCCGCCCGTAGCGCCGAAGGGGTGCCCCAGCGGAATACTGCCGCCGTTGACGTTAAAGCGGGACATATCCACGGTGCCGATGGCTTTGTCGAGCCCCAGTTTTGTTTTTGCAAACTCTGGGCTTTCGATCGCGCGGATCGTGGAGATTGCTTGAGCAGCAAAGGCTTCGTGCATTTCGATGATATCGAGATCTTCCCAGCGGATACCGGCCATCTTGAGTGCGCGTGGGATTGCGTACACCGGCCCGATGAGCAGGGGCTCCTTGCGAATATCCACGGCGGCGGCGGCGTAGCTTCGGATCACTCCGAGAATAGGAAGTTTGAGTTCTCGCGCGCGAGACTCGCGCATGAGTAGCACTGCGGAAGCACCGTCAGTCAACGGACTCGCGTTTCCAGCGGTGATCGTTCCGTCTTTGTAAAAGACAGGACGTAGCGTCGATAGTTTTTCAACCGAAGTATCGGCGCGCACATCGGTGTCGCGATCTACGATTTTTCCGTCCGGTGTTCCAACCGCAACAACGTGTGATTTGTAAAAGCCGCGCTCCCACGCATTGTGCGCCTTGAGATGGCTGTCGACGGCAAAACGATCTTGCTCTTCGCGTCCGACCTTGAAGGTGCGCGCCATGAGGTCAGCGGACTGCCCCATCGTGAGACCGATGGTGGGCTCTTTGATTCCGGGTGCGTGAGGCGCCAGGTACTTGGGTGTGAACTTTTTGATCATCGAAAATTTCTGGCCAGTGGTCTTGGTCCTGGCGAGGTCTTGAAAGTAATCCGTGGCCTCTTGACTGAAAATCGCTCGAACCGAGCTGATCGATTCAACGCCACCGGCGAGACCAATTTCAATCTGTCCGGATTGAATTTTTCCGACAATTCCGGCAATTGCCTCAGCGGCGGAGGCGCAATAACGATTGATCGTCGTGCAGGGAATGGTCGAAGGCAAGCCCGCGTCAAAAAGCGCTTCGCGTGCGACGTTGGTGCCTTCGGCAGGAGGGCTGACGATTCCAAAATAGAGTTCGTCGATGAGAGCCGGATCGATGTCGGATCGGGCGATGGTCTCGCGCAGCGCCACCCCACCTAAAAGGGACGGTGTCATTTTCTGAAAGACGCTCCGCGCGCGCACAAATGGGGTTCTAGCTCCACTGACGACAACAACACGATCTTGATTGGACATGAGGGTGAGTTTACAGGCAGCGAGCTTGCGGCAACAAGACTAAAGCGTGCAAGTTTGAGGCGGAATTTTTTGCCGTATCTGCGGAGGATGGACGATGAATGGCGTCAGTAACTCGGCGTTGATTTTTCGGCGGTTTACTCGGATATTGAGGTCACTCGGTAACCTTCGCTCAATCACGGTAATTCGCGGCATAATGCTAATTTTTCGCAATCTCCTGAGTCTCTTGTGGCGTCATCCCGGACACTTGGTCTGGGTGGCGTTAGCTTATCTGCCCTTCGTGGACTGGATGAGTCTTGCGTTAACGGGCGATCAAAAAGTTTACCTAAGCACCGCGCTTGAGATGCGTGAACAAGGGAGCTGGCTTAAGCCCATTCTTTTTGGCGAGCCGAGCTATTACAAGCCCCCGCTGCAGTACTGGGCTACTCTGGCGGGTTGGAAGGTATTTGGTTTTGGACTTGCCGGGGCGCTGATCCCGTCGTGTCTGATTGCGCTCGCGACCGCCTGGCTTTGCGGCGAAATTTCCAAACTCTTGATCGGCCGGCGCGAGATTGTAAGCGCTGGACTCTGGTTTGGGGCGGCGCTCGGGACCGCGACTTTCGGGTTAACTGCGCAGATGGAAATTTACGTC
>CAMBEX010000218.1 GCA_945865865.1 Bdellovibrio sp. ZAP7 | reverse complement strand
TCGAAGTGGGACCGAAAATTCCGGCTTGGGTGTGGCCGATTTTCCACGCATGAGCTTCCACCGTGGAGTCGTTTCCAGTCGCGATCAATTTTTCAAGGGTTGGGCACCCATTGCTCAAATCGAATCCCGAAATTTCGAGCCCGATCAATTCGATGTGACGATCGGGACCTTGAGGAAGGCTGAACTCCAAGGCGGTCTGATCTCCACGCCCACTGATGGTTCCAAAGAGTAGGCCAGGAATAACCTTCTGACCGCCGTCGCAGGTGATTTTCGGATCCACGGGCGCCCCCTGCCAGGCGGCGCGCACGACAAAACATTGAAATGCAGAAAGGGCCGGCGCCGTATGGGCCGCACCGTTTTCGTGGCTAAACTGTGTGATCGGCCCGCCCGAAATTTTTGCAGTCGGACTCGCAGCGCCTCGCTCGAGTTTGATCGAGACCCGCGCCGACGGCGCACGATCCAGCGAACAGGCGGACGCAAAAACACCCAACGCAAAAGCCAATGCTGCGCTCAGCGTAAAATGGAAAGTGTTTTGTCTAAACGGCAAAAACAGGATCCTCATACGTTCCTCAGTGACCTACTCAGTGGATCTGTTTTTATTATCGGCGGAAATTTGGCAAAAAATAATGTGTCAGGTGTGACACATGAGCGCGATTTTTAAATTTGAATTGAAACATCAATCGTTACTGCGATTTGAGGGGCGGCACAAAAAAGATTCAGCCGATCGCTGCATGCTTATCGCAGTTGAGCGGATCAAAACCCGTCAAGATCCTTCGCGGACTGACCGAAAAGTTCGCAAGTATGTGGGACTCATCTAAGCTTCGCGTGAAAAGTTCAGTAAGAACAAAAAAGGAAAGCGCCGTTCGCAGACAGCAGTCAAAGCTGCGCTCGCTGAATCTGTCACTCAAGGTCGTAGAAGGCGAGATTCGCCCGCTGGAACCGGGGGGCCGTCCAGCCCCCAGTCAACAAGTTGACGCCGCTTCGGTCCGAATCGTGCTCAATGAGTTTTCACCGTTTGGAACTCGGCTTTTTTCGACAGAAAGTTTTTACCCTGGGCAAAAGATCGCGCTCACGCTTCGATATCCGCGAGTCGTCTACATCACCGGCCAGGTTCGGTGTTGCGTTGCAGTGACGAGCCCGCATCGCGTGTTAGGTGAGGGAAAGTTTAGTTACCGTGCAGTCGTCACTTTTGATCTCAAAACGCCCGAAGATCGCCAAAATCTGCTGAGTTTTTGCTCGGAGCTCAGTCACGAGCACGGAATTCATTTCATTGAACCCGTGGGCGGGGCCGAGGGCTGGCTACCGGCGCTCCTTCCCCAGGGTGTCGCCAAGATTTCCGCCTGACGGTCAAACCCACCGCCTGAACGCATCCCCGTATTTTCTCGCTAAAACTATTGCCGACTTTAGGCTAGATTTCTGAGTCTATGGCCGAATCGCTGCAGGTGACAGAAGCCCTTACACAAAAAGCCGCCGAACTTTCACGCCTCGAACTTTCTCCTCAGGAGCTTTCTCTCTTCACTCGCCAGCTCTCGGATATTTTGGGGTACGTCGAGCAGCTTCAGGAAGTTAAAGTTGATGAAATCGAGCCGCTCAGTTTTCCTCATTCTCAACTTCCGGCCGCATCTCTGAGAAGAGACGAAGCCAAGGTGGATCCGATGGAACACCCCGAGTCTTTTGAGGGCGGTTTTAAAGTTCCGCCGATTATCTAAATGGAATTCACCACTTTTCGCGAAATTCACGAAGCCTTCGAGAAGAAAACGACCACTCCTGTCGAACTCACGCAGAACTATTTGCAAGCCGCAAAATCCAGCGCACACAATGCCTATCTCACGATTTGCGAAGAGCGAGCGCTCAAGCAAGCAAAGTTAGCACAAGAGACGCTTTCGCGTGAGGGTGCCCAGGCATTTGAGAAATTTCCGCTGCTTGGAATTCCGCTCGGAATCAAAGACGTTCTTACCATTCAAAATGTGCGCACGACTTGTGCCTCAAAAATTCTAGAAAATTACGTTCCACCTTACACGGCGACTGCCGTTGAAAAGCTTGAAGCTGCGGGCGCCATCAGTCTCGGCAAACTCAACATGGATGAATTTGCCATGGGAGGCTCCAACGAAAATTCAGCCTTTGGCCCCGTCTTGCATCCCACGCACCCCGACCGCGTGCCGGGAGGATCGAGCGGTGGTTCAGCCACTGCCGTCGGCGCAAAACTTTGTGCGGCATCGCTGGGAACGGACACGGGTGGCTCGATCCGATTGCCTGCGAGTTACTGCGGAATTGTTGGGCTCAAGCCGACCTATGGTCGCGTGAGTCGTTACGGATTGGTCGCGTTTGCATCTTCGCTCGACCAAATCGGCCCGATGACTCGTTCGGTTGAGGATGCGGCAAAACTTTTGGATGTGATGTCGGGGCATGACCCCAAGGACTCGACTTCGGCGCCGCTTGAAAAAACAAGGAGCGCTAAAAATCTCGCAAGCGCGCAGGACTTAAGCTCGCTTCGAATCGGCGTCCCCAAAGAGTACTTTGTCGGTGGCCTCGATCCATCGGTTGAAAAATCCGTACAAAATTCGCTCAAGTGGTTTGAATCCCGGGGAGCAAAGCTCGTTTCGATTTCTCTTCCGCATACTCAGTACGCGGTCGCAGTCTATTACCTCGTCGCAGTGAGCGAAGCATCGAGCAATCTGGCTCGTTTTGATGGCGTACGTTTTGGAGTTCGCCCTCCCGCCGCGGATGAAGCCCGGGATCTTGCGGAATTTTACAAAAAAGTTCGTGCGAACTTCGGGCCCGAGGTTAAGCGCCGGATCATCCTTGGAACCTTCGCGCTATCGAGTGGCTACTACGACGCCTATTATCGGCGCGCGTGCCAGGTACGCAGACTGATTCAGCGTGACTTCGATGAAGCATTCAAGCAGGTCGATATCATCGCCTCTCCGGTTTCAACGACCACGGCGTTTCGTCTGGGCGAAAAAAACAGTGACCCGCTTGCGATGTACCTCAACGACATTTTTACGATTCCGGTCAATCTGGCAGGACTCCCGGCCTTGAGTATTCCCTGCGGCCAAGACATCGCAGGCCTTCCTGTCGGATTGCAGCTGACGAGTCCCGCGTTTACAGAAGAAAGCCTTCTCTCCATCGCTCATGCATTTGAACAGGGGAGGGCCTAAATCATGAGTGCTCAATTTGAAGCTGTGATTGGACTGGAGATTCACTGCCAGCTCGCCACTGACAGTAAGATTTTTTGTTCCTGTAGAGCCCGACTTCCCGAAGGTGCATCCGTTGCCGATCAAGCTGCTAACGAAAATACTTGTCCCGTTTGCACCGGACATCCGGGAACGCTTCCCGTGCTCAATGAAAAAGTAGTCGAGTACGCGGTTCGAGCCGGCCTTGCTATCGGGTGCACGATCAATCGCGAAAATGTTTTTGCGCGAAAAAATTACTTCTATCCCGATCTCCCCAAGGGCTATCAGATCAGCCAGTTTGATCGCCCGATCTGTGAGAACGGAACGGTGGAGATCGAAGTCGAGGCCGGTGGTAAGGCCACGGTAAAAACGATTCGAGTCCAGCGCATTCATATCGAGGAAGACGCCGGAAAAAACGTCCACATGGGCGGATACTCACTGGTTAATCTCAATCGC
>CAMBEX010000217.1 GCA_945865865.1 Bdellovibrio sp. ZAP7 | reverse complement strand
GACCGGTTCGAGCTCATTCTCGTCGAAACTAGGAATCCGCGAGAGTCTGACCGGACGCATGGGACAGATCGAGTTGATGCCCATGACGATGGCCGAGCTCCACCAACAGCCATTCTTGCCGGTGGATCTGAGAAGTTTCGAAAAAGGCGCGGGGGTCAGTGCGCGATTTGGCGCGAACGACATTTCTGCGAGAGTCGAGGCGGGTGGAATGCCTGTGCCCACGTTTCTGAGAGATGCCAGCGAGCGCGAGGCTTATTGGAGAGGTTGGTTGGATACGACGATTTTTCGCGATCTCTCTTTCTTCTTTAAGCGCGGCTATGATCCCGAGTTTGCGTTTCGGATTTTGCACCGCATGGGGGCCGTGCTTCGAGAGGGGCGGCTCCCGACGTCGGGCGATTTTGCGCAGCCGACACGAAAGGTGATGAGTTACCTGAGTGCGATGCAGGAGATTTTTCTGGTCCGTCGAGTGCTTTGCCACGAAGAGGGCATTGGTCGCGATGCGTGGATGCTGATGGACGCTGGAGTGGCAGCCTTTCTGATGGACAAGGTTTCGGGCGAGGGAGCGATTTTGAGTCTGATCAGGCACTGGCTTTGGAACGAGTGGGTGACCCAGCACGAATATCAGGGCCGGAGATTGATGCGCACCTATTACAAGTCAGCGCAAGGATCTCCCGTGGATGCCATCATTGGAGATGTCGCGTATCGAATCGTTCCGTCCGTGAGCGCGGCCACGCGTCAGTTCAAAATTGAGGAACGTCCTCTCCTCGGTGTGATGAAAAAGCTTAAGTTAAAAAAGGGGTTTCTTGTGGCTCCGGTCGAGAGAGCGATCCTGCCGCCCAAGTCAGGCGGAGTGGGCGTGTTGCCGTGGGGGCATTGGAGTTAGCGTTTCTTCTGGTCTGCGCGTGAGTTCCGTTTGAAATCACTTTGCGTTCAGCTTTTTTTCGAGGCGATCCAAGCGCGCTTTGAGTTCAGCATTTTCTGCTTTGAGGCGGTCGACCTCGGACCTGTCGGCTTTTGAGGCGAGACTTCTTGAAGTGCTCGTATAAAACTCCTTGAAAGCCTCAATGAGGGGCGAGATCAGATTTTGATAGGCAATGGATTTAAAGCCTTTGTCATCCGTACTGACCACTTCTGGAAAAACTTTTTCAGTCTCTTGTGCGATCAGCCCCACCTGCCGACCTTGATCAAAATTTCGATCCTTGAATTTTTCGTGATTGAATTCGTAGGAGACCCCGCGAAGCTGCAAGATCTTGTCGAGCGAGTCTTCAAGCGTTTCGATTCCGACTTTAAATCTCGCGTCCGAGGCCGAGTTCCAGGCACTTGTGCCGCCCGCGGTGCCGTTGACGTGGAGTTTGTAAGTGGGAGCTGTCGTGCCAATGCCGACGTTGCCTGTTGAACTGACAAAGAGCCGGTCCAAGCCCGCAGTCGAATCGCGAATCGTGAACCCGCCAGAGTCTGTACTTCCCATGTGATACGATTTTCCAGCCGTGGCAACGTTGGTCATTTTGATCATGTCATTGCCGGTGCCACCGGAGGACAGGTTGAGGCTCCTGCCGCCTCCAACCGTAACGTCGCCACTCGCTGAGACCGAGCCTGAGTTGTTGACCGAAAAGACAGCACCTCCGCTGGAGGGTTGCACGACAAAGATCTGCTCTGTTTGACCGGGTGCCCCCTGGGCCACGAGAGCATGATTGGTTGGGGTAACTGCGCCAAACACGCCGGCCGTATTGGAATGTTGTGGTGTCGTGATGGCGCCCGCAAGAAAGCGGGACACTGAGACAGATCCTGTTGTGTAAGAAATATTGCTAGCGGAGGAGTCCCATTGCGAAGGAGTTCCGGCTTTGGTGGTCTGGGTGGTTCCATCCGGAAAAATAAAACCGCCTGAGCGAGATTGAATTGAGCCCGCGACATCGAGTTTTGCGGTGGGAGCTGTCGTGCCGATGCCGACATTGCCGCCAATATTCATGTCGGTATGGCTGTAAATATCTCCGGCACTTGTTATGGGCTCCACTGCTGCTGTGGAAATATCCGTAAAAGTTGTCTGACCGCCCGTTAGATCATTAAAGGTAACATACAGATTTAATCCACTCGTGTTGGCCGCAATTGCGAACTCATACGTATATCCATCGCTCCCTTGTTTTACATAGAGGTCAAAACTAGAGACTGAAGCTCCATGGCCTCTGCCTGTCTCCAGGGGCTGCATTTTCTTCCAGCTCGCTCCAACCGCCTGATATCCTCCCTGATATAGATATTGTTTCGTTCCTGAAGAACCGCTTGCAGCCATTCGCACTTGTATCAGCAGGCCGACGGTACCTTCGTAAGCATTTGCCCTTAAAAGTGGTTTTAAACTTCCGGCGACTGAGGCCCAGCTGCTCTGAAGAAATCGATTAGCTTTCGAGCCGTCAGACAGAATCACCTGGCCGGTCCCAAGAAGTTTGATGTTTCCGGAGACTTCAAGTTTTTCGGTGGGAGCTGTCGTGCCGATGCCGACGTTGCCCGTTCCGGTGATAACAGTCCCACCCGCCGACAAAAGCGGAGCGAGTTGTGTCCCTCGAGCATTCAATTTCAACGTCGGTGTGGTGTCAGGGGAGGCGGGGTTATCTATAGTTACTCCCCCCGTATGGTAGACCTTTAATCCATCTGAGCCAGCGGTTTGAAGCTCGATATAACCAAAGTTGTTCTGCAGTGTGAATCTGCTGCCTGCGGCAAATAGACGAGTCCCACCGCCATACTCTTGGACGGTAAGGCCGCCGCTCAAAAACTTCGCATCGCCTGCGACGTCGAGTGTCGCGCCGGGAGTCGTGGTGCCGATACCGACGTTGCCGCCGTCCTGTAAAAACAAACGGGTTTGGCCACCTTCGATGAAACTGAGATCATTCGTTTCTGATATTAGGCTCCAGGTATTTGTATTTGAACCGAGGTTTAACACTCCCCCATGTTCATTTTTGCTTACCATGTTGACGGTCGGTTGATTGTTACAGTCTGTACACGTCAAAGCATACCGACCGTTGTTGATGCCGTAAGCTTCGAAGGCATGGGCATTGTTGGTGATAGAGGTGTCCTGCACTCGTATGCCGGCCACATCCTGAACACTCGAAGCCACTGTTAGGCGCCTTGTTGGCGTGGTCGTTCCGATGCCGACGTTGCCACTCGATCGATAAACATTCGTACCGTCCGTTGCCCATGCGCCCACGTCGGTGCCGAGTTTCGCGGCGGTGACGGAGGAGTTTGCGAGGTCGGCGGTGGCGACCGCCGCGTCTAAAATTTTTGCGCTGGTGATGGCGTTTGCGGCAATCGTCGTCGCGGTTTCCCCAGCGGCCGTTGTGACGTCACCGGTGAACGCAGGCATTAGTGCGACGGCAAGAGTACCAGTGGTGATGAGTGCCGCATCGACTGCAGGTAGCGCGAGCACGCCGCTCGTGGAATTGTAAGTCAGCGGTAACGACGCCGAGATCGCGCCGCGCGCGAGGGTGTCGCTGTAATAAAGATTTCCGACGCCTTCAGGCACAGCCATCGTATTGAGAGTCTGCCAGGACTTATCACCGCGGTAGTACTGCGCAGTGGTTCCGGCAGCGAGTGTCGGTTCTTTACCAGCGAGAGCGGTGGTCGTGGTTGCGCTGTTTGCGGGGGTAAATTCAAGTGCGGTG
>CAMBEX010000216.1 GCA_945865865.1 Bdellovibrio sp. ZAP7 | reverse complement strand
CTGATCCATCTTACTGAGATCGGCGTAGGCTTGCATCCAGCGTTGGATTGCCGCAAAGACTTCGGGGTTGAAATATTCCGGAAAATTTCTGATTTTCTCAAAAGAAGAGATCAATTGGAAAGTTTCGGAGAGAGTGTACTTCTCACCGTCCCAGCGCCCTGACGAGACGGACTCCACGAGGTCGGCCATCGCGAGCAGTTGCGCGATGTCGTCCAGATGAAATCCGTGAATTCCTTTTGGGTAACCTGTGCCGTCAAACTTTTCGTGATGCTGCTCGATGAGATCGAGCACGCGTTCTGGGATTTTTTCGCCGTATTGCTGAACATAACGCCGCAAAAGTTGGTTACCTTGTTCAACATGCCTCGAGTAATGCGCGTAGTCCGATGACCCCATGGATTTCCAGGACAGCGCGCTGGTGCGTGAGGGCACCTGACTCAGTCCCACATCATGGAGCAGGCCTGCGAGCGCAATGTCGGCGATCAGATCGGGTTCAACACGTCCGAACGCCATCAAAAACACCACCGAGTAAGTGGAGACGTTGGCGCCATGTTCAAACTCGGGGTCGATGTTGGCGAACTTCCAGAGTTCGTTAACGATCGAGCACGCCTTGTCGGCAACCTTGTCGAGCACGTCTTGTACGGTCTTGCGGACTTCTTTTTGAATCTTGGATTGCTCGGCCACCGAGTCTGCTCCGCCTATCCGAGCAAGAATCGTACGGCTGGCTTCTCCGGCCATCATCATCTTTTGATCGTGCGGGACCAGGCGCGAACTTAAGATCGTGCCGAGAAGCGCCCCTTCTTTGGTGCGCGGAAAGCCACCTTCGATCTGCGGAAATTCGGTGGGAAAGGAAGTGGCTTCAGATTGTTTCGAATCTGATTTCAAAATCGGCTCAATCGGCGCGTTCTGATAAGCTTCGAAAACCTCGTGATCGCTCGTATGAACCCAGACGGTCTTTAAACCCTTTTCACGATATCGGTCTAAAAGTTCGGCCGTGAGAGTTTCTCCGCGCTGACGCCACAGGAGAATGTGATTGTTGCTTCGAAAATGCAGATAGAGATCAAAAGTCGCCACGGTTCCGGGTCTCAGCTGTGTGAGTGTGACTTCAAAGTAGTCTTCGAGTCTGCGCGATGGGGTGCCCGGACTTTCCATTGCAGTCAGCCATCCGTGCCGGTTTTTTTGACTTCTTGTTGGGTAGGTGGAGCGGGTGCTTGAATGTTTTGCTTGAGAGCTTGGATGATCAGGCCGAGTTGCACCATCCACTCGCGTTGGGTGTCGGTAATTTGCCGGAGTCGAAGTTTGAGCCCCTGAAGTTCCTTTTCGCCCACATTTTCTCTCTCGGCCTGCGCGATCGCGTGAGTGCAGGACTCGATCTCGCGTCCTGCATCGGCGAGACGCTCGCGAAAAGATTCAAGCAGGGATTTTCCGTCGGCGGGAGTCAGAGTGACTGCGAGCCCCACGCCTCCGTTTCGAAGTTCACGAATGAGCTCGTCTTTTTCTTTGACCAGAAGTTTCAGCTCGCGCACGCGCAATGCGGCTGCTTCGACATCGGTGGATTGCAGCAGCGAAGACAGTGGATCGCTGGGTTTGGGAGAAAGGGCGCTACCTTGGAGATGGAGGGCGCGAAGTCGCGGAAACTCGGGCCCCGGAGCTTCGGTCGGAAACTCATTGATCAAGTCTTTTGAAATCGGTTCGACCCAGAGGGTGCGCGCTTGAGATAGCGGCCGCTCCGAGGTCTGAGAAGGAAAAAAACCTGCGACGACCTCAAGTTCAGGGTTTTGCGCGATGTGATGGACCCTCAGAAAGTCGGAGTACTGAAGCAAGAGCTGAGCTGCCGCAGTGGGTTTGAGAGGGTTGGGCCAAAACGTCTCGAGAGAATCCTTGAGTGACCATGAGTTCATTTGAAAGCAGAGTCTCATCACTAGGGTTTGGCCATCCGCAGAAATTTGAAAATGGGCTCGCGGCACTTTTTCGCTGATGGCGTCGGAAAGTTCTCCCTTGCCGGGACCTTCCTCGTAAATCATTCCCCAGAGCGCCGAGAGACAAATGCGAATGGCCGCAGAACGAGACGACCAGCCGCCTAGGGCGACCTCATTAAGGCTCAAAACTGCGTCGATTCGTTCGCCCAGACCCTGGCCCTGAAACCAAGTCTCGCAATAAATAGGTGTGTTGGGCTTGAGCAGTGGGCGGATTCCTGAGCGCGAGGTTTCGTTGAGAAGCGCGCGCGTGAGTAAAATAGACTCTTGGGGTTGAAGGTGTGCGTAATCCAAAAGAATGGTTCTCAGGTGTTCTGCCTGTCCTCGCGCCTCGAAGGGCTGAACGGAGTCCGCGAAATAACCGGCCGTTGTGGGGCCCGTGGTGCGGGTAAAGCCGTACGCCCCTTCGACTTTGCTCCAGCGCAAGTACAGATGCCAGGGGAGCAGAACGAGGTCGTAGTGGTTTTCAGCCATTTTCTGAACGAGTTCGTCTTCGGTGATCTCTCCGCGAAGGAGATGGACTTCCGCAAAAGGGCGCAGGCCTGCCGTAATACGCATCAGGAGCTTGTAGCGCGTCCGGGACAAGCGGTTGTCCGGAATAAATGCGATTTGTGGGAGGTCTCTACTGCTCACGGAAATGTGGACTCCTTCGTTATCTTTTCGGTGTTTACCCGGCGGAACTTAAAAAAATTGCGGCATTTAAGCCGGAGGTTTAAAGTCAGGTTAACTAGGAATTTTACTGAAATATGCCTCAACGACTTCAAAAATGGATTTGGACCGGCACAGCATTTTTTGCCGGTGTATTTCTGATCTATGGCTGCCAGATTTTCAACAAGGCCGAAGAAGGCGCGAGTCCTCAGTCCTCGACCCCGGCGCTTCCGCTTGCAGGCGGGGACTTTCAGTTCGCCGTGATCGGAGATTTCGGTTCTGATTCGACGGGTGCCGATGGCGCGGCACGGGAGCTTGCAGTGGCAAGTCTTGTCAAATCCTGGAACCCCGAATTTATTCTAGCGTTGGGCGATAATAATTACTCGAACGGTGAAGCCACCACCATTGATCAGAATATCGGCAAATATTATCGCGATTTTATCGGCAACTATCACGGCACTTTGACCCCCTGGAAAAACCCGGGGGTCAATCGGTTTTTTCCGTCTCTCGGCAATCATGATTGGGATTGCACGGGTTGCGCAGCCACCCAGTCGCCGCGGCCGCATCTGGACTACTTCAGTCTGCCGGGTAACGAGCGTTGGTATGATTTCACTTGGGGACCCGTTCACTTTTTCGCGATCGACAGTGATCCCCGCGTCCTCGATCTCCCTGCGCAAAAAGCATGGCTTCAGGAGAAGCTGGGGCAATCCACAAAGAACTTTCAGGTTGTATTTTTTCACCACCCTCCGTACTCGTCGTCCTCAAGTCATGGCAGTGATCTGCGGATGCAGTGGCCGTTTTGGGAGTGGGGGGCCGACGTGGTTCTTGCCGGGCACGTGCATCAGTACGAACGAATCATGCGTCGGGGCATTCCATTTATTGTGAACGGCACGGGCGGAAGGGCTCCCTATCCGTTTCGCGCGACTCCGGTCGCAGGCAGTGTGTTTCGGGATAATCGCGACAGCAACGGTGCACTGTGGGTGGATGCCTCCGCGGAGCGTTTGGTTTTCAGATACCTTCTAAAAGACG
>CAMBEX010000215.1 GCA_945865865.1 Bdellovibrio sp. ZAP7 | reverse complement strand
AAGATCGCCAAGCTCTTTGAGGAGTTCGGTGTGAGCTGCGTGATGTATCGAGGCGAGATGGAAAAGGTCGAACGCCGCAAGAATCTGCAAGCTTTTCGCGAAGGAAAGATCAGCTACCTCATCTCCACGGATCTGGCCTCTCGCGGACTCGATATTGAAAGCGTGGACCGGATCATCAACTACCACCTGCCCATGGAACTCGAAAACTACATCCACCGGGTAGGCCGCACCGCACGCGCCGGGCGCAAAGGAACGGTCATCAACTTTGTCACGGAACGAGATGTCGAGCTTTTGCGCAGGGTTGCAAAACTTAAATAAACCGGCTCGCCTAGAGCTTTGATAAATCCATCGCCCGCAACTTCGGCGCCCGCACGCCAGCAACTGCGACCGAAACGAGCGTCACGCAACCTCCAAAGACTACGGCTGTCACCGTACCCAGGAGCTTGGCTGCTACGCCGGACTCAAATGCTCCGAGTTCATTTGAAGAGCCGATGAAAAATGAATTTACTGCGGCCACGCGCCCCCGCATCTCATCGGGCGAGCAGAGCTGAACGATCGCTTGGCGAATGACCATGCTCACGCTGTCCAGTGCGCCGCTCATGACCAGAAAAATCAGCGAAAGCGTAAAGTCGCGGGAGAGCCCAAAACCAATCATGCATAGGCCAAAGCCCGTGATGCACGAGAGCAAGGTTTTTCCGGCACCGTGACTCACGGGAAATCGCACGAGTAAAAGGCTCGCAATCAGCGCTCCAGCGGCAGGAGCAGCGCGCAGGATTCCGAGTCCCGTGGGTCCGATACTTAAAATCTCTCCCGCAAAAATCGGAAGCAGCGCCGTTGCGCCCCCAAAAAGCACGGCAAACATGTCGAGCGTCAGCGCGGAGATCAGGAGTTGATGTCCAAAGACAAACCGAATCCCTGAGGTGAGACGTTCAAAGATGGGTTGGGTCTCTGGTTTTAGGTTGAGAGCGATTTTATGCCTGACACCGGCTAGGCACCCGATCGAAATCAAAAGCAGTGTGCAGCCCATTCCGTACGGAAGTTTCGGCCCTGCCCACGCATAGAGAATTCCGCCCAAGGCGGGCCCGGCGACCGAGGCAAAATGGAACGCCGAGGTGACCCAGGCAGAAGTGATGTGAAGGACTTTTCTTTCAACAAGTCGTGGGATCAGCGAATTGAGTGCGGGACCAGAAAAACCGCGGGCCGTTCCGGTGATCAGTGCCGCGAGGTAGATCCAGGGGAGTTTTGACTGTTCCGGAATGTTGATCATTCCTGTGGAAAGTCCAAAGAGCAAAGCGGCCGAGCACAGGCTTAGCAAGATTACATTTCGGTAAATTTTGAGGGGATTTCCGCGGTCCACGACATAGCCCGAAATGAGCGCCAAGGTGAGAGCCGGAATGGCTTCTGCCAAGCCAATGAGCCCTAAATAGAGTGGGTCATGAGTGAGGTCATAAACCTGCCAACCAATGACCACGGCCTGAATTTGCACCGCAAACGAAAAGAGAAACCGTGCTGCGACTACAAGACTGAAGTCTCTGGGCATGATTTTTCATGACATACTGAGGGCAAAGGTCCAAACATTTAGAAATGCTTGTGTTTGATCCCAAAGAACCCTATCCGCATCGGCCACTCGATGAGGTGCCGTACGCAGAGGCGCAGGCGCACTCCGATCAGGTGGATCAGTGGCTGGGACTTCAGACGGTGGAAATCGAAAAAGCACTCAGCAAAGGGAGTTTGGGCTCTGTGGCCCCTGAAAAGGCCCACCAACTTTGGATCGGGCTCCCGGTTAAAAGCATGCTGACTCCGTATACGGAGCTCCGTTTTCTTTTGGAATATCTCAAGCCCGAGCCCGGCCAAGCGGTTGTCGATCTGGGCGCAGGCTACGGGCGAATGGGTTTTGTGGCAGGCTCGCATTTTCAGGGGGTTCGTTTTGTCGGTTACGAATTTGTCCCAGAGCGTGTGAACGAAGGGCGGCGGTGCCTGGGGCGATTTTCGTTTCCAGGCGTCGAACTCCTGCAAGCAGATCTCGAAAGTCCCGAATTTTCTCCCGAGCCCGCGGAGTATTATTTTCTCTATGACTACGGAACCCGACGCGCGATCGAAAAAACTCTTTTGGATCTGCAAAGGATCGCCCAAAGCAGACCGATCACCGTAGTGGGACGGGGGAGGGCTTCCCGCGACGCGATCGAGCGCGCTCACCCGTGGTTGTCAGCGGTGGTTACCCCCGAGCATTTTGCGCATTTTTCGATATACCGTTCGGCAGTTTGAGTGAATTCCCTTCACCTTTGAGCGGTTTCGCGTCTATATCCACGATCAATCTTTTTCAACCCGTGGAACGTTATGCACCCGCTCACCTCTTGGATTTGTAGATCCCTGCTTTTGATTCTCGTTTTATTGCCCGTAGCTACAGATGCGTCGGACAGCAACGCAACGGACGACGGCGCCGAGTTTCATGAATGGTCGGATGTCCTGTCGAGCAGTCAGCTAGAAGAGCTGGAAGAACGGCAGGAAAGGCAGCTCAAGTTTCCGTCCGTCCGAATGAGCGATCTCGTTTTTGACCTGATTGATGAGATTACGTTGGGGCGCTTTCAGTGGGAAGAAGGCGGGCCTTCACTGGCGCTCAAGGTTCAGCGCAAAGTTTTTGATAATCACGACGTCATCAATAGCTGGACCGTGGTGGATCGCCTGAAAGTTCAGGGAGCAGTCCCGATTTTTTCGACGCAGATTTCTGGCGGCCCCATTGGTTTTTCAATCGGATCGAGTCAAGGCATTGATTTTTTGAATATCCGGCAAGTCATGCCAGGTGACTATTCAGGTTTTCCTCCGGTGGGTAACCAGCCGGGAGAAGGTCTTCCTCCTGAAATCAAAGAGTGGGTTGACTCGGATCAGTCGCGCTGGAGAAGGGTGAGTGATGACCAAGGCCAGGATCGCTTGGCGCTGATTCCAGAAGACGCCGAGTTTCAGGCGAGGTTTTCGAAGTATTGGAATCTCGCAGTTTTTCCATTGAGGCTCCCGCTGACGGCAAGTTCGGTGGAACGCATGAGTAGCGGAGAGATTCTCTCGTATGCGGGCGAAGGGAGTGTTGAACTTGGGCCCAGCGTGGGCTGGTCTTACTCGGACCCCTTGTTGAATGCGAACGCAGGCCTTTCGTTTTCGACTTTCCTACGGGGCACTTTTCGAATTTCTGTTTTGAAAGAAGACGAGCGCTTTGTGCGAGTGAAGCTGAGCCGTGTGGGAGCCATCGGAAAATCCATGGCGGCAGGGGCGTCGTTTGACCCAACATTTTTAGATGGGCTCTTTTTAATTAAAAATTTGAGCAAGCATATTCAGGTGACTCCTTTTGAGTTTAAGGTGTCCGATTCGGTTTCCCGCTCTTTTGATGTGGGTTACCGCTACGATCTTGAAAATCCTGTTGGGCGCGAGGCCTACGAGCAGGCAGTCAAAGGCCGGTTTGCTTATTCAGACGAACTGGCAATTGACGAGAGTGGTGCTCGGCTGAATCCTGCTCAAACCGGGGTCGAAAAACTTTTTAGCAGAAACGCCGAGGGGAGTGGTCGAGAGAAGTCTCAGAGAATTAAAATCGGTCTCTTTTTCCGGCGTGGCCATACGACCCAACTTGAGTCGACTTTGGCGGACATCACCTTGCCTGACGGAAGTCACAAAGTATTCACCGCCTGG
>CAMBEX010000214.1 GCA_945865865.1 Bdellovibrio sp. ZAP7 | reverse complement strand
GTTTAAACTTAAGTCGCTGGCGTACTCTCCGCAACGAGTCATGAGCTGACTTTTGATCACCACGAGTTCGCCCACGAGATTGAGAACGCTCTCCACGCGATCGGCGTCGATTTTAATGCTACTCGAACCTGATGCCATCCCTTTTACTGCGGCCGTTGCATGGTCTTCAAATACCGGCGCGGTAGCTGTCGGCGCAACGCTTTGTGAAAGTTGAGACTGAGTCGCTGAAGCCAGCTCTTTCCAGACTGCATCGTCATCAGCCGAGACTTCTCCAGTAGAGGTTTCTTGAACGGCTTCATTATGGCCTGACTGGGCTGTTTTCTCGGTAGGTAGACCACCATTCGCACGGCTTTCAATGCTTTGACTGAGCGCGATCACCTCGGAGCGAAGATCTTCGATTTTCCATGGGGATGGATCCTTGCGCCTCAGCATTTCAATTCGAAACTTAAAAGCGTCTCCGGATTTGAGAAGGACTGAAATTGTCGCCGTATCCACGAGATCCGGATACACCCGCAAAAGCGAGAGGCAATCCTCTACTACGTGAGCAAATCCAGCCAGACACATGTAGCCAACCGCGGCCCCCGCACCTTTCATCGAGTGAGCGAGTCGAAAAATCTTGCCCAGCTCTTCGTTGCGGCAAACCGGATCTTCTAAGTGAAGGTAGGATTCTTCGCACTGCTCGAGCAAAAACGTGACTTCGTCTAAAAACTCTTTTTGAAGCTGCTCTAAAAATTCCTGATCGTCGGTCATCACGGTGGTCATTCTCCTGATGCTTTCTTTTTAGCTTCGTCTACGCTTGAAACTTCATGACCCGCGCGTTGCGCGTCGGCCTTCAAAATGGCGAGCTCGCGCCTTGCGGTGCGCACAAAATTAGCCTGTTCTTCCGTCATGCTGATCTTCTGGCCAAGTGCCGCCACCTCGGACTCTACATTTTTGAGAAGCACAGAGACCTGCATGGCCCTCTTGACTGCATCCACTAGGACGCGTCTCTTGTAAGGCTTTTCTAAAAAATCCGTGGCTCCGAGCCGCAGGGCCTGAACTGTCTTTTCGCGATCAGCAAAACCCGTGACAAAAACAAAAGGAATGTCCATTCCCAGCGTTCGCACCTCAGCAAGGAGCTCAAGGCCATCCATGTGCGGCATCGTGATATCTGAGATCACGGCGTCCACAGGCCCTTCACTCATTGAGTCGATTATTTTCTTGAGCGCCTCTTTGCCATCGGCGGCTTTGGAGATGAGGTAGCCCAGAGTCTTCAGGTGCTCCTCAATGAGGTTTAGGATTTCGGGTTCGTCATCCACAATGAGTAGTCTTTGGGTTTCTGCCACACTTAACTGTCGGCACTTTGACTATAGCCCTTGAGAACTAAGAGTGGCCGTAGCTGTAAATCTTGCGGCGACTTTACTTGGTTTTTGTCGCTCGCCGGTTAGAAAAAATAGAAGCGACCTGCCAGAAAAATGACTCAAGAACCGAAGCACCGCGCCCGATAGGTCCCAAGACTGCTTGCAGAATGCGTTTTCTGGGAACTCCGTTGCACGTCCGTTTGCCCAATAACGCTTTAAATAGGTGCAGTTTAAGAACAACTACAAACGGAGAAAACACAATGTCATCATTATCCACTTGGTTTCGAGGCCTCAAAGGCAAGCTCCTGGCGCTGGTTGCGCTTCCGGTGCTCGCACTCTCTGCGGTCACCTACCTTTCATTTAACGAAATCGGCGGTCTCGGAGAAAGCGTCAAAAAAGCAAATCTCGTGCGCCTCCCTCTAGCAACCGCTTCAGGCGAGATGGACATCGCCATGCAAGGAGTCATGCGCCAGCTTTGGACTGCGTACGCCTTTGACGGCGACGTCACCGAAAAAAACAAAGCCATCGAAAGGGCTCGCGTGAAGTTTAAGTCATTTAAAACTGCGCAAGAGCAGTACCTGAGCTTTCCGCGCTCCGACAAAATGAAGGAAATGTACAAGCCCGTTGAGCAAAACGAGCGTGCGTTTGCTGAGTCCTTTGATGAAATTGCAGGCTTGTTTGGCAAGCACACCAAAGCAGACAACGAAAACGGACGCCAGGTGATGGTCACGAAACTTCGGAGTGCGGTCAACGCCATCGACGAAGCTCTCAATGATATGGCTAAAGCCCGCGCGGAACTCGCCAAGGCCGAGGCGGACCGAGAAATCGAGGATTCAGCGCAGCAAAAAACACTGCTCTTTACGGTAGGGCTGATCTGCTGCCTAGCCATCGTCGTTTTTGGCTTCTTTTTAGCCAACACGCTTTCACGAGTCCTGACGACGGTCACCGAGAAACTGGGCGGCGCGGGTGACCAAGTCACCTCGGCGGGCGCGCAGCTTTCGGCATCCAGTCAGCAAGTGTCGGCCGGAAGTACCGAAGCGGCGAGCTCGCTTGAAGAAACGGTCTCCTCACTCGAAGAACTTGCCAGCATGGTCAAACTGAATGCCGACAACGCCAAACAGGCCGCGTCGCTTTCAGGCAGCAGCACTAAGTCCGCTGAAGAAGGCGAAACCGAAATCAAAAACCTGATCGGTTCGATGAAAGACATCTCTTCGAGCTCTAAAAAGATCGAAGAGATCATCAATGTGATCGACGATATCGCGTTTCAAACTAATCTTCTCGCACTCAACGCCGCGGTCGAAGCTGCCCGCGCCGGTGAGCAAGGCAAGGGATTTGCGGTGGTTGCCGAGGCCGTCAGAAATCTCGCTCAAAGGAGCGCTTCTGCCGCTAAAGACATCACTGTGTTGATCAAGGACAGCGTGACCAAAATTGAACACGGTACCCGCACGGCTGACGCGAGCGGAAACGTGCTCAAGAACATCGTGACCTCGGTGAAAAAGGTCTCCGACCTCAACAACGAGATCGCCTCGGCCTGTGCTGAACAAGCCAACGGAATCACCCAGATCAACAAGGCCATGAACGAGCTCGACTCATCGACGCAGCAAAACGCTTCTTCGGCTGAAGAAGTCGCCGCAGCGTCCCAGGAGATGTCCGCTCAGGCTGTTGTTCTTCAGACTCTAGTGAAAGAACTGGGCACGGTGATCCATGGGGGTTCTCAAGAGGGCGGGATCAGACACTCCGCCCCCGTGGCAAGCGCTCCCGTGCACTCTGCTCGGGTCGTAAGCCAGGCCAGAACACACAAACCCAGACTGGTGGGGCATCCCGGTGGCGCGAGCCCAAGACCGGCCGCCCATGCGGAGCGGGTTCTGCCCTTGGACGGTGAGTCTTCGTTCAAAAGAGTCGGCACCACGGAAGGATTCTAAAAATGGAAACACAATCCAATTCAGAAACCGCCAGAGCTCAGCCCGGTCAGTACCTGACTTTCGTCCTGAGATCGCAATCCTACGGGGTTCCGATCGGGACGGTGCGGGAGATCAACCGCGTAGCTGACATCACGGCAGTGCCACAGACCCCGTTCTTTGTGGCCGGCGTGATGAATCTCCGAGGTAAGGTCATCCCCGTCGTGGATCTCAGGCTCAAGTTCGGGCTTGAACTCGCTGCACACACCCGACAAACCTGCGTCATCGTCATCGAAGGCGACTCAGGTCAGGTGGGTATGATCGTCGACTCGGTCAGTGGCGTGATCGATCTCAAATCAGAGCAGATTGAACCTGCCCCGGTTTTGGGAGATTCCGCCAGGCTCAACTATGTCCTTGGAATGGGAAAAGTTGAAAACACAGTGATCATCCTCGTCGACATTGTC
>CAMBEX010000213.1 GCA_945865865.1 Bdellovibrio sp. ZAP7 | reverse complement strand
CTCACGTTGCCACCGTAACGATTGAGCGTTGATGCGATGTACTCGCGCTCAAAAGAGCTGAGCCATTTCTTTTTCATCTTCATGAAACTCGCACCATCAGCACCTCCGTCAATCACCGACAGATGAGATCCGCGCCCGTTTCCGCCGCTACGAGTCTGCTGAGAAATCGAGAGATTTTCAGGGGTCAACGGTCCGCTTGAATCACAGACCAGCGCGGCCCGCTCAACCACGTTGAGCAACTCGCGAACATTTCCGGGCCAACCATAATGGCTCATGGCCTCCTCAGCCTCAGGAGAAAAACCAGAAAAGGTTTTTCCACGGGAGCGAAACGCACGCTCGGCAAACTGAACCGCCATCGACATCACATCACCGGTACGTTCACGGAGTGGGGGAACCGTAACCATCACCCCGTTTAGGCGATGATAGAGATCTGCGCGAAAGCTTGCGTCAAAAACCTTTGACTCAAGATCGGCGTTGGTGGCCGCGACCACTCTGACATCAGCCTCAATATCAGACACCCCGCCTACGCGACGGAAAGATTTTTCCTGAAGTACGCGCAGGAGTTTTGCCTGAAGCTTGACGTCCATTTCGGCAATTTCATCCAGAAACAGCGTACCGCCTCGGGCCACCTCAAAAAGGCCACGCTTCGTACTAGTCGCTCCGGTAAAGGCCCCTTTCTCGTGTCCAAAGAGCTCGGATTCCAAAAGCTGCTCTGAAAAATTCGCACAGTTGACCGCAACCCAAGGGGATTTTCCACGGCGAGATCCCGCATGAATCATGCGAGCAACGCCTTCTTTTCCTGTGCCACTTTCACCCGTGATCAGGACTGCAGGCTCTGTCGCCTCACCGCGCATCGCCTCGCGACGCAAGATGGTCAGCCACTCGTTGACCTTGGCCATGCTCGGAGATTTTGAAACGTACCAGAGCTTGTCTTCGGACTTGCCCTCAAGCCGTTCCACTCGAGCTTCAAGTCGGCCCACAAGGTCGCGGTTTTCGCGCTCAAGTTGAGCCTCGCGGAGACACCGACTCACGGAATGACTAAATTCTTCGAGGTCAAAAGGCTTTTCGAGGTAGTCCGATGCTCCACAGCGCAGTGCCTGAACGGCGGCATCTTTTTCGCCATGCCCGGTGATCACGATCACGCGTGCTGAGGGGTGCGTCTCGCGCACCCACTTTGTGAGTGCAAAACCATCTTTGCCCGGCATCTTGAGATCAGTAACCACGCAACCGATGGGGCCGCCCGACGAAAAGGCTTTCTCAGCCTCATCCGCTTGAGTTGCAATCGTGACTTCGTGACCATCGCGCTCAAGCCTGGACTTGAGCTGCTTTCGAATCGTATCTTCGTCATCGACAATTAAAACGCGTGGTTTCATCTTCTCTCCTTGGTTATTAAGCCAGTTCTCTAAAATCTGTCGGAATCCGAACTAAAAATGCTGCACCTTTGCCCAGCTCGCTTTCCACCACGATCGAACCGTGAATCTTGGAAAGAATGCCGTAGCTCAAACTCAAACCCAGACCCATTCCCTTGCCGACCTCTTTGGTCGTAAAAAACGGGTTAAAAGCTTTGGACTTCGTCCGATCGTTCATGCCGATCCCGTCGTCCTTGAAAGTCACTTCGACAAATTTACCGGCCGCACGCGTACTGATGCGAATCAGACCGCGCCCTCTTCCGGTGGCCTCGATTGCGTCGCGCCCATTGGTAGCCAGGTTGATAAACACCTGTTCGAGCTGCAACGGATTGGCATATACCGGTGGGAGCTTTTCGCAAAAGCTACGTTCAACCGAAATTCCTCGCGACTGAAACTGGCGCGAAAGCATTTTGATTGCCTCGTCGATTGCATGATGAACGTCCGTCGACTCATGGTTTTCTACCGAGCCTCGCGTAAAAGCGCGAAGATAGCCGATGATTCCGGCCATCTTATCCACGCAGGAGATGATCTCACCCAGATCCGTCTCGATCTCTTTCGAAGCAGGGTGTTTATTGACTATCGGGAGCGCCACGGCCTGAAGTTCCTGCGCGTAACCGCGAATTCCTTGCAGCGGCTGGTTGAGTTCGTGCGCGATTCCGGCGGCAAGTTCGCCCAATGCCGCCATCTTTCCGGCCTGTACGAGTGTCTCCTGCATGGCCTTGAGTTCGGCATTACGCTTTTCGAGCTGAAAATAGGCATCGCGAAGTTCAGCGTGCTTAGTGATCAGGTCGCGCTCCATTTGCTTTTTCTCGGTGACGTCCCTAAAAAGCGCGATCGCAATCCCCTGCCCTGTCGAAACATGACGAATACTGAGATCCACTAGCCGCACATAGCCATCATTGCGAACCACCGCGATGTCTTCGTAGCGTCCTGCCTGTTTGAATAATTCCATCGTGAGTGGACGCGATCGCTCGGGGATTCGGTGAGTACCTGGACGCGGAATCAATGAACCTACGCTCTGGCCGATCAACTCGGTCTTATGGCAGCCAATCAGTTCCTCGCAGGCCTGATTAACCGCATCGATCTTTCCATCGGACAAAACCGTTAAAATTGCGTCGGATGCCTGATCAAAAAGCACCTCATACTTGCCGGCAAGCTCAGCCGGAGCGGGCACTGCTTTCAGATGGTGTCGAGAGGATTTAGCGACTGGCATTTAAAAATGACCCCGCTTTCTCCATTTCACCTTCCATTTGCTCTTCGATCTCAATGATGTCGGCGAGCGAAAGCCCGAGGGGCTTGCACATATCCGGCAAGATGACTCCTGCTGAATAATCTCCAGATCGCCCGATCTGTTTTTTAACGGCAATTAAGTTGGCAATGCGAACCATGTGAATCAAAGGTTTTGCCGAAGAAAGAATACTGTCCATCTTGGTCACGTCGAAGTGGTGGTACCGGATCGCAAGTCGTATGATCTGCGGAAGTCCCCAGCGGGTCGCAACCATGTCGCCCAGATAGGCGTGCCCGTGCACATCCATCTCGCGTTCGACCTCCACGAATGAGCAACCCCGCTCGCGCGCCGTGCGCGCGATTTTTGCCAGGAGCTCCTGATCCAACTCGTGCAGGACCAGCTTACCGATGTCGTGCAAAAGACCGCAGGTAAACGCCTCCTCGGGCTTAGGATAGCTAATACGCTTGGCCAGAAGCTCGGCCGCAACTGCTGTTGCTAGTGCGTGCTTCCAAAATTCCATCATCGAGATCTCTTCGCCGTCGAGGTTTGAGAACATCGACATCACAGAGAGACCTAAAATCAATTGTGCCAGTGTATTAAATCCTAAGAACGCGAGCGCGCGCTGAACGTCAGTGACTCCGCCCGGGATCGCATAGTACGACGAATTGACAAGCCTCAGGACTTTTGCCGTTAAAACCTGATCTTTTTTGAGTACATCCGCGATCTCAGAACTTGAAGAGTGTGGATCGTTGAGAAGCTCGTTGACCCGCACGGCAACTATCGGAAGCGTAGGAATATCCTGAAGCTTGCTCAGGAGATCCCGCTTCTCGGGTTTGGTTTTTTTGTGTCGTGCTGTCGCCAAGGACATACTGGGTCACCCTTATGATGTCTTTTCGGACACAGGCGGCCAGTAGTTGAACTTTTTAATAATTCTTGTGCTGCCGAAATAGAAATGTCCGCCTTTTGGGCAGAATAGAAATGTCCTCTTTTTTTGAAACTTTAGAGTTCTTAGGGACTTAGAGCTGAGAAGAAGGGAGGCATGAGAGATCAAGCGAGGATGAGGGTAAGCGGCATGGAACT
>CAMBEX010000212.1 GCA_945865865.1 Bdellovibrio sp. ZAP7 | reverse complement strand
AGGCAGGATGAGGTCTGCCGCGGGAGTGAGTTTCAGGCTTCCGTCCGCTAGTTTCTCCACGAATACGGGGGCGGTCCAGTTCGTAGGCGCGTCTTTAGGCGGGACCAGCGTAAAATCCCCATTTTGAATTTTTCCCTGCGACTGCGCCGTCATCGAGGTTCCGCGTCTGACCGTGAACTGACTCATCGGCTCGCCGCCGGCATTTGCGGTTAAAAGATTGTAAAAAAACGCGGGTGCCTGGGTGCCCTCGGTTTCGCAAAAGATCTGCGGGGAGTCTTCAGTGTACTTTACTGAGATTTCCGGCGACACGTCTTTAAATACATCGAGCTTGTGTAGTCCGATTTCGTAGACGCCCTGGACGTTTTGGGTTTGAGAGCCGCCACTGGTCTGGCCGGTTTCGCCATTCGATTCCGGCTTTTTTTCGTCCGGTGCCGGGCATTTGCCATCATCTGTCTTGATCGCCCAGACTTCGATGATGCGGTCGGGTCCTTGCGGCACAAAAAAGGTCGCCTCGATCGGGGCAGTTTTCAGCTTACCGTCGTTATCTTTTTTGAGCGGAAAAGATCGCGCGATCGAAAAAACTTTCACCGGCGCGGATTCGCAAAACTTTGCAGGCGGAGTCTTCGATGGAATCCCAAGACCGCTGATATGGATCCCGATGCAGTCAAATTCTGAAAGGGCCACCGGTTTGGCGTTGAGCCCGGTAGGTGAATTGAGTTTTTGAGAATGGGTTTGAGTTTTCGAACTCTCGCCCGAGTTTGCAACGAAGCGAACGTGGATTTCGCGTAGGGGCGCGCGCTCAAGGGTGCACGAAGCGAGCAGCACGGTGGCCGTCGCAGAAAAAACAAACGCCGATATGTGAGCGGAAAATCCGCCGAGGGTAAGTCGCATACGTTCTAGTCCCACCCTGATTATCGGCGACAATGACGGACTTAAGTAGTCAAGAATCATTAAGTAACTGTGCCCTCGCAAAAACAGGCAAGTCACTGATTTAGCGTGAATTTCTTGCTCACTCAAATCAACTGGATTGATTTACATAACCAAGAAGACTGCTGTAAATCGAGCCCCCGTAGCCCGATCAGGAAACCGAAATCACCCGGTACTCGCGAACCGTGTCACGGATTTCGACATCGAGGAGGTCACCCGTTTTGCGTCCGAGAAGCGCTTCGCCCATGGGCGAATGGGGTGTGATGACTTGAACCGGTACGCCATCGACTTGTGTGATCAAGCCCCCACCCTGCGGGACCAAAAAATAGAAAGCGCGTTTTCCGTTGAGTTCAAGTTCTGCCAAAGCGCCCGGACAGATCACGTCGTTATCGCCAAACGCTCTCACCGGTAGGTATTTGTAAATCAGGAGCTGGCGTTTGATCTCGCTGGCGCGCTCGGCTTGTGCTCCGGCGAGGTAAGACGCTTCAAGTCCTCGCGTATCGTACTGGTCTTCAGCGCGCGAGTCGGGATGAGTGGCTGCTTCGTAAGCAGATTTTGCAGAAGCCGTGATCGTGATGAGCTCTTCGTTGAGATAGTTTTCGATCTCAGCGATGAGTTTTTTTTTGTCCACCGCGCTTAGATCTTGGTCAGCCAGTTTTTGCTGAGCTCAGGCAGTTCGCCGCGAACCAGCGCCTGGTAGTCCTTTTGGAGTTTCGCGGTGATGGGGCCTGGCTTGCCGAGAGTTGCGCCTTTTCCGATGCTGCGGCCGTCGATTTCTTTGACGGGCGTGACTTCGGCAGCGGTGCCGGTAAGAAAAACCTCATCCGCGCACCAGAGTTCGTCGCGAGTAAAGCGGGTTTCGACGAGCGGAATTCCCTGGCTTTTGAAGTATTCAATCACAGTGAGGCGGGTGATTCCGTTGAGAATAGAAGTGAGCGGGGTGGTCTTGACGACGCCGTTGCGAACCATGAAAAGATTTTCCCCGGTGCCTTCGGTCAAAAAGCCTTCGGGATCGAGCATGAGCGCTTCGTCAAATCCCGCGAGTTTGGCTTCACGCTTGGCGAGCACGCCGTTGACGTACTGACCCGTGATTTTCCCCTTGGTCATGGATGAGTTCACATGGGGGCGAATGAAGCTCGAAACTTTGAGACGCGCGCCTTCGTTTGCGCCCTTGTCGCCGAGGTACGAACCCCATTCCCAATTCAGAATAGCGACGTCGATGGGAGGATTGTTTCCGGGATCCACGCCGAGCGGGCCGTCAGCGGTGAATACGATCGGACGGATGTAACATTCTTCAAAGCCATTGGCGCGGCAGGTGTCGGTTGCAGCCCGGACGAGCTGATCGACGGTAAAAGGAATCGTAACGTCTAAGATTTTGCAGGATTCAAAAAGGCGTTCCATATGTTCGACCAGACGAAAAACGGCGCCGCCGCCTTTGGTCTGCTTGTAAGCGCGAATTCCTTCAAAGGCGCCCACACCATAATGCAGAGCATGGGTGAAGAGGCTGATCTTTGCGTTTTCGACCGGAACTATTTTGCCGTTGTACCAAACCTGATTGCCACGTGCCATTTTGAGGTTTCCTTTTGTTTTGGGGGATATTTGACAATCAGACGGGCGGTGTCAAGCGCCGAGATGTCATGAGACGGATGATTTCTGAGGCGGTTTCTTCGAGGGCCTTGCCAGTGACGTTAAAGACGGGCCAGCGGCGGTTTCTGCGGTAAAGTTCGCCGGCATAGTCGATTTCTTCGAGGACTTTATCAGGATCGGCGTATTCGCCCCCACGCTCATGGCCGAGGCGTTCCAGCCTGGCGCGTCGAATCGTGGTGAGATCCTGGGCGTCAATCGTGAGGGCCACCACGCGTCTCTGGTCGATTTCAAAAAGCTCCTTGGGAATTTCGAAGCCTTTGATCAGTGGAATATTGGCGACCTTCCAACCCTGGTGCGAAAGGTACATCGAAAGCGGTGTTTTTGAAGTGCGTGAAATTCCGAGAATGACCAAGTCCGCGCGGTCAAGTTCCGTGAGATCGCGACCATCATCGTGGGCGATCGTAAATTCCATCGCATCGATTCGCTGAAAATAGCGTTCGTTGACGTCATGGAGGAGGCCCGCAATCGATTTGGGTTGATAGCCAAAATATCCCGCAAGTCCCACCAGCAGGGGGCCTAAAAGATCCACGCAAGCGATGCCGTGTTCTTTGGCTTTCTTGAGCAGAAAATTTCGGAGCTGGGGCGAGACGATCGTATAAATCAATAGATCCTTACTCTGCGCGGCCTCTTCGCAGATCGCCGCAATTTGCGCCTCATTGCGAACATTTTTGTAACGAGTGAACGACACGGCGTGATCACTGAACTGCACCATCGCGGCCTTGGTCATCTGGGCTGCGGTTTCGCCGGTGCCGTCAGAGACGAGAATGATTTGATGACTGTTCGATTGGGACGGATCGGGGATCGAGTGGGTCTCTGGAGATGAGTCGGGAGTTGGCTCGGGAGTTGAGGGACTCTTCGAGTTTTTTTTGGGGCGTTCGGTCTTGGACATAGATGAGGTTAGAGTTTTACTTCGTTTATGGGGCGGCGGCCACTCAAAACCCCTAGCACGCCGTTTATCACGGATTTCAGCATGGCCTCGCGCGCGGTGTGGGTCCCGCTTCCGACGTGCGGCAAAAGCACGACGTTGGGGAGTTTTCGGAGAGCATGAGGAATCTCAGGTTCATTTTCGAAGACGTCGAGACCGGCCGCGAATATTCTTTTCGCTTTGAGTGCTGAGGTCAGGGCTTTTTCATCGATCACTGGGCCGCGTGCAGTATTG
>CAMBEX010000211.1 GCA_945865865.1 Bdellovibrio sp. ZAP7 | reverse complement strand
GAAAGATACGCGCCCACACCCACAGCATGAGAGCGCAATAAGTTGTACTGAAGAGTCTCGATCTCTTCGTCAGGAATGCGAACATTGGAGAGCAAACCAAATCCGGTATTGACGCCGTAAAGCGTCTCTCCTGAGCGGACCTTTTCGAGCAGAAACCGATTAGCTTTCTTGATTTTTCTGACCGCCGCGGGGGCGAGCATCGCCTTTCTTCCGAAAACCGCGACCTCGCGCAGCTCTTCGAGAGTCAGTGGTTTTTTGCCAAGCTTCAGGGGTTCTTTTTTATTTTTTGACTCCATGGAGTGCGTTCCTATGATTTGAGCTTGAGCTAGATCGCCGCGCGAAGTGTGGCGATGGCTCTCGCCCGATCTTTCTCTGAAAATATCGCGGAGCCCGCGACAAAAATATCGCAACCCGCTTTTGAAATGCGCCCGATGTTGGAAGCCGTTACACCGCCATCAACCTCGATCAAAAATTTGTGCTTTCCCTTGGCCTGAGACAATCGCTCGATCTTGGAAAGTGTGGGTTCAATAAATTTTTGCCCACCAAAACCGGGATTCACGCTCATGACCAATACAAGGTCTACAATAGGCAGGACCTCTTCGATCTGCGAAACCGGGGTGGCCGGATTGATTGAAACCCCCGCCTTACAACCCAGCTCCTGGATCCGTGCGACCTGACGATGCAGGTGCTTCGCGGCCTCAGCGTGAATCGTGATGCAATGAGCGCCTGCTTTAGCAAAATGCTCGATCCAGTCTTCGGGCCGACTCACCATCAAATGACAGTCCAGCGGAAGCTTTGTATGCTTGCGAACCGCCTCAGCGACAAGCGGGCCGACTGTGAGGTTAGGAACAAAATGTCCGTCCATCACATCCAGATGAAGCCAGTCCGCTCCAGCCGCCTCAACTTCGCCGACTTCTAGAGCAAGCTTCGAAAAATCTGCAGAGAGCAGTGAAGGCGCAATCAGTTTCATGATGACTGAGAGCATAGCTGAAGCGGAAGCGTCTGACCACGCCCACGCAAGCCATTCAAAAATTCAGCCGGATTCATGGGTTTTTTTCCATCCCACTGGACACTTAAAAGCTCCAAGGATCCCAGGCCAGTCCCGAGCATCACCATCCCGAAGCGCTCAAAAAGTGTCCCCGCCTGGCCCTGCACATCGCATCGCAACACCGCCGCCCTTATTTTTAGCCGTTCACGTTTGGGAGTTTCAACCCAAACACTGGTCCCGGGCCAGGGGTTGAGCGCACGCACACGGCGATCGAGCTCATCAGCCGAAAGCGAGGGATCCAGGGTCTCCATGCTTTTGTCGAGTTTTGCCGCATAAGTGACCTGTGCCTCGTCTTGAGGCTGCCCCGTGAGCACCCCCGAAGCCAACCCCTCGAGCGTGGGAACAATCAGCTCCGCACCCATCTGAGCCAAGCGATCGTGCAGGGTCTCCGCGGTTTCCTGCGGGCCAATTGGAGTGCGCGCTTGCATCAACACATCGCCGGCATCGAGCTTTTGAACGAGCTTCATCGTGCTGACTCCGCTTTCAGCGTCGCCCCCCAGGATTGCCCACTGAATCGGGGCGGCCCCACGCCAGCGCGGGAGCAATGAAGAATGAATGTTCACGCAACCTAGGTGGGGAAGATCCAAAACCTGCTGCCGCAAAATCTGTCCGAATGCGACCACCACGATAATATCGGACTTCAATGCTTGAAGTTTTTCGAATTCGCCGGAGAGGGTGAGCTTTTCGGGCTGAAAAACAGGCAACCCAAGCTCAAGTGCGCGCCTTTTTACAGGAGGCGCTTTGAGTTCTAATCCGCGACCGACTGGGCGATCCGGTTGGCAATAAACTCCCACCACTTCAAATCGCGCGTGAACCGCATCGAGGGCCTGTACAGCAAAATCGGGAGTGCCCATGAAAACTACGCGAAGCATGGCTTCAAAAACCCTTCGATTTTTTCTTAGGCTCGGGCGGAGCGAACTCTCGATCGGCTCTCTCGGAGCGAAGTTGCTTTTTAACCATTTCTTTTTTGAGAGGACTCAAGCGATCAATAAAAAGCTTGCCCTCGAGATGATCCATCTCATGTTGAATGGCCACGGCCAAAATACCTTCGGCATCCATGGTCCGCGTGAGCCCGTCGATGTCTTGATACTGAATCTTGATTTTTTCGGAGCGCTGAACTTCAGCACAATACTCGGGAACCGAAAGGCACCCCTCGCTAAAAAGAATTTTCCCCTCGCGGTAGGTGATCTCGGGGTTAATCACGATCTTGGGTTTGCGGTTTTGAATGATTCCGCCGCCGACCACTTCTACTCCCTTAGGGGCCTCTTCGCCCTCCTCGAGTTCGTGGTACTCGTACTCGGTATCCAAAACGAGAATTCGCTCGAGGATTCCGACCTGATTGGCAGCGAGCCCGATACCCGGCGCATCGTACATCGTCTCGAGCATGTCATCAGCGAGCTTGAAATAGACCTTTTCGACCCTGGGGATGGGTTTTGCTTTTTGACTGAGGATCAAATCCGGAAAAGTAAAAATTTTGAGTTTTGCCATGAATTAGAACTCTATGCACGCTGCCGAGCTAAAAGAGTCGCCGCTAAAGCTGTAAAAATCAGGCTTGGAAGCCAAGCCGCCAACCACGGAAGCAGTGCGCCATTGGTGCCCAGGGATAGTCCGATGGAATACAAAAGCCAATAAAAAAACGTGACCGCGAGACAAAGCCCCAGGTCACGGGCCATCCCGCCCTCCCGCTGGTTTCTGATGGAAAAAGGCACCCCCAGAAGGCACATGACAATCGGGATGAAACACAGGCTGATGCGCGAGTGAAACTTGACCTGAAAACTCTTGGTGTCCGTCCCCGTGGACTGAACACGCTCGATATAACGATAAAGTTCTTTGAGCCTCAGACCATCGACTTCTTTTTCGATTTCCTGAAAGTCCTGCGGGGTCTCGCCAATGATCAGCTCTTTCTCTTTAAACGGCTGGGTCAGCGGAAACGAAGACTGATCATCAAAAACCGTGACGTTTCCCTCCAATAGCTTCCAACCATTCCGGGTAAAAATCGCTTTTCGGGCTTCAACGAGCTGCATCAGCTGAAAATCCTCGTCAAAGCTGTAAATGCCCATTCCATGAATCGTCTGCGATTTGGCGTCAAAACTCTGCAAATTATAGATCAAGTTCTTGGAGCGGTACCAAATCTTGTTTTGCTTCACGTCGAGAAAAAAGTCCGGTCGGTTCTTCATCACGCGCCAATAATAATTGGTCCGCTTTTTAAAGAAGGGCGGAACAATCCGGTCCTGCAGCACCAGCATCAGGCACGAAACCAAGAGGACAATGGCCAGCATGACCCCCATGATTCGCCGAAGACCAAATCCGAGTGAAAAACAGGCCGTCAGCTCGCTTGAACGGTTGAGGCTTGAGAGCGTCATGACGGTGGCCATCATGGAGGCCGGGGGCACCATCTGAATGATCACTTGGGGCAAATTGAGCAACGAACGAATGAGCAGCTGGCTTGGGGGGAAATCCTGTTCCAAGAGCTCGGCGATCAGGGATTGGACGTAAAAAAGGAAAGTCAGCCCTAGAGTCGCCAGCATCAGATTCTTTAGAAATGCGCTGGCGATGTAGCGATCCAGAGTCTTCACCGCTCGATCCTATCACATTGTTGAAATCAGAAGAGTTCCCGGCTAACAATCCCCCCATGGCAGACAGCACAGGCTCAATCACCCGAAGCGAAAAAGAGACGAGCGACCAGAC
>CAMBEX010000210.1 GCA_945865865.1 Bdellovibrio sp. ZAP7 | reverse complement strand
GTGGATCTAGGAAATCCCGGAGAGACGATCTCAAAAGATTACTACGTAAACATGGGGAGCGCGCAAGGCTTGCGCCCAGGATCGATCCTTGAGGTTGCGCGAAAGACCTCGACCTACGATCTCACCAGCGAAAAACTCTACAAGGATGTCTCGTTTCCGATTGGAAAACTCAAAGTACTCCATGTCGAAGGACAGGTGGCCATCGCGCGCCTGGATGCGATGTACGCCGAAGACAAGACCCCCGCGATTTCTCCACGCTCAGTGATGGTCGGAGATCTCGTTCGAAGCCAGAGATAAGGGCAGCGCCCCTCTCGGAGCGCCACCCTTTCCCGCTTGCTAGCCGCTATCCAGTAGCAACGGCATCCTCAAATTCTGACTTTTTTCTACCGCCAGAATGTCCGCCCAAGAAACTCACCTTTTCAGCGTGAACCTCAAAGGACGTGCGCGCGGTACCATCCTTGCCCGAATAATTCCGCGAACGAAAAAAACCCTCTACATAAACGGGCTGCCCCTTCTTGAGGTACTGCGCACAGGCCTCACCCTGCCTTCCCCAGCTGATGACGCGATGCCACTGAGTCTCCTCTTGAAACTCCTGCGAGCTTTCAGCAGAGCGCTCGCCCATACCTTGGCCGTCCTCCACTGGGCTCCCCGCCTCTTGGCCCTTCACTCGCCGAGACGTCGCAAGTGAGAAGCTCACCACTGGGATTCCGCTTCGAGTCTCCTTTTGAACCGGATCGCCGCCCAACCTGCCAACCAAAATGACCTTATTAATGTCTTTCATTAGACCTCCATTGGAGATCTGACCTCTGCCTGTCACATGCCAGCATTCGACTGGTAAACGTCACAACCTCGAACAAAATCCACACCCTCCGACCCCAGTCAGGACTCGATTCTTTCTTTGCAATTTCAATCCGTATAGCTCATCTTGAATTCATAAATTTTCTATCCAGACGCCCAGGAGAGCCCCATGAACATCCGCAAAACTACCTCAACGATTTCCCTCTTCGCAGTGCTCGCCGCGCTGGCAGTCACCGGCTGCGCTCAAAAGAAAAAAGAAGATTCGATTGCCCCGGGCACCGACATGGGTGACGTCGCAGCTCTCGGCGACTCAGACTCAGGAAAAGCCATGGGTCTTCAAACCATCATTTTTCCTTACGACTCGTTCACTTTGGACAGCTCCGCGAAAGCCGCGCTTAAGTCCAACGCTGACATCCTCAAGGACAAGACCAGCATCAATGTTCAGGTCGAAGGTCACTGCGACAACCGCGGCGGCATTCAATACAACATCGCACTGGGTGAAAAGCGCGCAAACTCCGTAAAAAAATACCTCGAAGAAATGGGTATCGAAGCCGCTCGACTCTCTACGATCAGCTACGGAAAAGAGCGCCTTCTTGAGTCAGTTGAATCCGAAGAAGCGCACGGCAAGAACCGCCGCGCAAACTTTGTCATCACCTCCCGATAAACATCGTTCGTGACGATCGCAGCCCGGACCAGGACACTGTTAGCGACACTTGCAGTGATTTCTGCGTGCGTTGCCGCGTGCGCAGTGACCGCAACACGCCCGGTTCAGGAAATGTCGGACACCACGGCTGCGATCCACGCGGCAAAAGAGGTCGAAGGCGACCGTCTCGCTCCCGAACTTTTTCGACAGGCCAATGAGTGGTTTTTCAAGGCACGACAAGAATACAAGCTTCGCAATTTCAAACTTGCGCGTGACTATGCGGCGCGCGCACAGCGTTTTGCCGAGCAAGCCGAGTACGAATCTCTTAGAAACAAAGGGGTTCGTAAAGGGTTGGACGAAGCGGCGCCACCGCCTCCGGCACCCGCAACCCCCTCGGAGCCGTCCGTCGAACCCTCTCCCTCCGCTCCAGAGACAGCTCCCGCCCCTTAATGGACTTGCTCACGCTTGCCGAGAATCCTGGCTAATGCCATGATGTGAACATGAAAAGAATCCTAGTCCTTTCGATCGCTTGCACTCTCGCATTGAGTTCAACCGCATGCCTCAAGACCCGCGCGCAACTTCGCGGCACAAGCGATGAAGGAACCGACTCTCAACGTACACAGACGGCAAGCATTCAAGACGCCCAGCCTCAAGGACAGTACGTCATCGATGAGATCAAGAGTGAGATCACTCGCCTTACGGGACGACTCGAAGATCTCGAGAGAGCTCAAAAGCAGACTACCGAACAGCACAAGGACAGTACGACTCCTGACACTCTCAAATCGATGGAAGCCCGCATTCAAGAACTCGAACAGGCGCAGCTTGCGATGATTGAGGCCATCAAAAAGCAGGAAGCCCAAGCTACTCCCGTGGCCGTGGGTGATCTTCTAGAAAAAGGCCGCAAAGAATTTCAGGGCGGTAAACTCGACGGTGCCATCGAGACTTTGGGACAGTTTCTAACCAAATCTCCCAAAGGGCCAGGAGCCGAAGAAGCGACTTTCTTGCGTGCAGAAGCCCTGTTTTTGCAAAAGCAGTACAAGAAAGCGATCGTAGAGTACTCCAAAATTCCTGAGAAATTTTCAAAATCCAAACAGATGCCCGCGGCTTTGTATAAAATCGGACTTTCCTTTGACTCGATCGGGATGAACGAAGACGCAAAGGGTTTTTATCAAGAGCTTGTTGAAAAATTTCCAAAATCTTCTGAAGCCAAAAAAGCCAAGGCTAAAGCAAAATGAACCGCCTCGCGCTGAGCCTCCTCGCGCTTTGCTCGTTGGGGAGCCCTTTCGCGAAAGCCCACAGCGCCGAAACTCGAGTCACTCCAGTCATTCAGCACTCGCCGGTAATCTTGTATTCAAACGACGTTCTGGGTGAACTTGAACCTTGCGGCTGTAGAAGCAATCCGCTGGGTGGAATGTCTCGGAAGGCCAACCTCCTCAAAAAATATCCAGCCCTGCAGGGTGAAAAACTTCAGCTCGATGCCGGTGACTTGCTTTTTTCTACTGGATCAGTCCCTGAGACGCTCCGCGACCAGACGTTGCTTCAGGCGGAGTACTTGGTGGACGCGCTCAATGAAACAGGCCTGGACGCTGCGGTTCCCGGCGAAAAGGACTTTGCACTCGGGGTCACATCCTTCAAAAAGCTCAAATCCAAAGCAAAATTTCAGTATTTAGCTGCCAACCTTTCGCTCAGAGGAAAACCCTTTCTCAGGTCTTCGCTTGTCGTCAGTCGCAAATCCCGGCAAGGCAAATCGATTCGAGTCGGAGTGTTTGGGCTTGTCGGAGAGGGGCTACCGTTTCCGAAAGAGTTCAAGATTCAAAATGCCATCGCAGCCGCAAAAAAAATCACGGCAGAACTTCGCGGTAATTCAAAAGTAGATCTCGTGGTCGCACTGACTCACCAAGGACTCGAGAAAGATCGCGAGCTGGCCAAGCAAGTGCCGGGGATCGATTTGATTATCGGCGGACACGACCAGAGCTTTCTTCAGTCTCCTCTCAAGATCGGAAAAACCTGGATTTACCAGGCTTCGTTTCGAAATCAGCACCTCGGCATTATTCCATTAGCACTCCCCTTTGAAAGTCAGGGGCACGAGCTCGTGGAACTGAGCGCAGAGTGGGCCTCCCCTGAAAGCGCACCTAGCTCAATCGACCTGAAAATTACGCAGGCCAAAGCCAAGATCGCAGAACTCAACTTGCTTGAAGAAGCGAAATTTTCGGCTCTCGTCGAGAAGTCAGCGCAATCGGGCGCAAACCAGTTTCAAACGTTTCCCCGCTGCGCCGAGTGTCACATCAAGCAGTTCGACTTTTGGCGAAAAACCCCACATGCCAATGCTTTTCAGCCACT
>CAMBEX010000209.1 GCA_945865865.1 Bdellovibrio sp. ZAP7 | reverse complement strand
TACGCCTTCCTTGAGCTGGGACTTGAACTCCCGCGTGAATCTGAACCCGTCGCTCAACATTCCTGCGGCGGCCTACGATCTCGATCTGAAGGCTACCAGCGTTAATTTGGCAGTCTCGATGAAGTTGCTCTAATAGAGCGCTCTGTTTTTTAGTGGTTTCAAAAGACCGCGTCATTTCACCCAGCCACCCCTGCCTAGGGGCAAGCGCTTGATGAGTGACGCGGTTTTTTTTTGATCGCTTGGCAAGCGGATTGCTGAAGCCTCCCAGACTATAGGGGGCTATTTATGACTACCGGGATCCAAAGACTTTCAAAAGTGGGGCACTTCCTTCTAGGTATCGCGATCTTTACGCAACTCCCTAACGCGGGGGCGGCTGTAGGTGGTGACAATGAAATCAAAGCTCAAGGGTGGACGGAATCCCAATACACCCCAGATACGCTTTCTAGTCCCGGGGCCGTGGTCCCGCTCGAGGCACTCTCGCAGTCGAACCTCACTGCCCCAACTCCCTTCCGGGATGCTGTGAGCCTAAGCTACTATGGAATCTTTTACGGGCCGTCAGTGGCGCGCCCAGGATCTTCGCAGCCAGATAGTGAGACCGGAAAAGTAAATCCAGAAATTCCGCTCCTGGTTCGCAATTATCTGACACTGAGTTACGACCTTGCTGATGATTACGTCATGGGCGGAACACTGACTTGGAACTGGCGCCCTGTCTATTCTCAAGACCTCACTCTTCGGGACCCCTATTTTAAGTTTGGAAATGGCGACTTACTCAAAATTCCAAATTTGACCTGGTACGCCGATGCTCGGGTTCACTTTCCGACGAGCACACGTTCACGAATGAACGATCTGTTGGTCGCCTTGCAAACCTTTCACATCGTCAACTACCAGCTGGGCTCCTCCCCTTGGGCACTCGGCACCTATGCATCCGCGCGCTACAACCACTTTGGAGCTGCAGGAGTGGGCAACGACGTAGAATTTTACCTGGGTCCAAACATCCAACTTCAAGTCTCGTCGGCAGTCTCATTGAACCTTCTTTACGAGTTAGGGAGCGCTCATCCCTGGGGAGATGAACCCTACCTCTTGGTCGACCAGGGAACGGATCTCCAGGCAGGCGTCAGCTGGAATCTTTCGCAAAAAATTAACTTAAATCCTTATCTCAACTTTTTGACTGGCCGTCCTTTTTCCTGGGAGTCGACCTCACTCGGAATGACGCTGAGCTGGCGGCTCCTCTAGCCTACCCAGTCACCCGCCTGGTAAGCTATTTGGCTCTTGGGATTTTAAGGTGTTACACTGGTCGGGATGGCCCAACCCGATCACCAGCTCTGGTATATTTTGATCGACGAAAAGAACGTGGGCCCTTTTTCGCTCGAGGAACTTTTTAGACTCCTGGACGATGGGGATATCCAACCTTGGCAGCGGGCATCCAGCCGACCTTCCACCGGAAGCTGGAGTACGGTTGCAGACCTTCGAAAAAGCCAGGCTGACGCCCAAGCGTTATCGAACTCACAAGGCTCGTTGCAACAGCCCGATACCGATGATTCTCAGAGAGTTGAAATGACTGAGCCAGCGGCCGCCAGTGCAGGCACTTTGGGCACTTCAAAGAGCGCTGGACCGAGCCCAGAAACCCAATCGCCGGTCCAGGTTTCAAACGACACGAGCCAACAGCTTTTTTCACTCTTACAGATGGCCAAAGAGAGACGAACCGCGAGATTTACGCCGCCGGATCAGAAAAATACTGCCCGCCCCGAGGCTCCCCGCCTTTCCCTTAAAAAGGTCACCTGGATCGCCGCAGGTATTATTTTGGTTGTTGTTGCCGGCCTCTGGTCTCGCTCAGACAAAGACGTTCAAAAAAATTCTACAGAGGCGCTCACGCAAAGCGCAGAACCCTCCCGCCCTGCGGAGAACGGTGGCGCCCGAAGGCTCGGGGATGAGGTCGCGAATTCAAAAAAGGCCGCAACAGCAGGCCCTGGTTCAACCGCAAAAAAGCCGCTTCCGATGAAATTTCAAAACACCTGGGTTCCACCGACTCCCAAAAAAGCACCTTCACGCGCGGCAAATCTTTCGCAACCCGCACTTCCGCCCCATAACGGGTCACAGGCTGGTCGTGAGGAAGTTCGTGATGAGCGCGACCCACAGCAGTGGGAAAATGCCCAGGAACCGCCTCAAGACGGACACCCACCGAGTCAACCCGGTCAACCCGCACCTGCCCCGGACATGATCCGGGATATGGCACAAGACACAGGGGTCGCTCCTCGTCAGGACTCTCAATCCGAGCCGCCTCATTCAAACGAAGGCGTGATTTCGGAGTAGACGCAGAGCCTCTCCCTGACTACTTACCTGAACACGCCATGTTCATTACTTTTGAAGGTCCCGAGGGGGCCGGAAAATCCACACTGATTCAATCGCTTGCCGTGTTGCTCAGAAGTCGCGGACTGAGCGTAACCACGACACGCGAGCCTGGCGGAAGTCCAGTTGCCGAAAAAATTCGCGCCCTCATTTTGGATCATCCCATGTCCCCGTGGACCGAGCTTTTTCTTTACGAGGCGGCGCGCGCTGAACATCTCGCGCAAACGATTCTCCCAGCCCTCACACGGGGGGACGTGGTGCTCTGTGATCGCTTCACGGATTCAACACTTGCGTATCAAGGGCACGCTCGCGGCCTCACCTTCAAGTCCGTGCATGCCGTCAATCGCGTCGCTACCGGCGGTCTGAAGCCCGATCTCACCGTTCTCGTGGATATCGACCCCGCGTTGGGACTCAAACACGCTCAGGATAAAAATCGTTTTGAGGCCGAAGGCGTGGCGTTTCATCGCAAAGTCAGGCAGGGGTTTTTGAAAGCTCGCGCGCTTGCACCCACACGTTGGATCACGATCCGAGCTCGTTCTGGAACGCCGGATAAAATGGCTGAAACCCTTTTAAAAAAAATCGAGCCCTGGCTCAAGCGCGTGAAAGCAAAAGCGCTCAGGAAAAAAGTGAAATGAGTCGCGCACGAACGCAAGCCCAGCAGCCCACGGTTTCGGAAGTTCTACCCGTACCTGCATTGGTTCTCGCACATCATGGCGAGACGATTTTTCCACTGGTAAAACAATGGCGAGAGGAAAAACGAGTTCCTCCCGTATTACTCATCACCGGCACACAAGGCATTGGAAAGCGCTCCATCGCGTATTTTTTGGCTCAATGGCTTTTATGTAAAAACGCAGGCTTTTCTAACCAAAATGAGCGGTCTGACGGCGATGAGTTGACCAGTGATCTCTTTGGAAGCAACGCCCCGGCGACCGAGAATAACCGCCCGTACGTAACACCAGAAATGTCAGAGGGACCTTGCGGAAACTGCACGGCTTGTCAAAAAGCTCTCAAAGCCCAGTGGGTGGACTTTAAAGAAATCACCTCCGAACTGAACGACGACGGAGACGCCGGAAAACTCAAGATCGATCAGTTTCGCCAACTCATTGCGTCCATGGGGTTTGGCGCGCACGAAAGCACCTACCGCATCACGCTCATTCGCGACGCGGACTTGATGACGCCCCAGGCGGCAAACTCCGTCTTAAAACTTCTCGAAGAACCGCCGCGCGGATGGGTGTTTTTTCTCACCGCAAGTGATCCCTCGCTGCTCCTACCCACCTTGGTTTCTCGCTGCCAGAAGCTGCGCATCAAGCCCTTCAGCGAAGCCGAACTCGTGACGCTACTCCAAGCCTCTGACGTTCCCGCGGACCGACACGCCGTGTGTGCCACGAGCGCACAGGGAAGCTGGAAAAAAGCGATCCATCTAGGAGACGATGAAGCTTGGGA
>CAMBEX010000208.1 GCA_945865865.1 Bdellovibrio sp. ZAP7 | reverse complement strand
CCGGAAAACCGCTCCTCTCCGTATTCGCTCAGAATCCTGGCAATTCCATCTTCGTTTATAGAAAACAATAAATCCCGGCACGACTTTCCGCGACTTTGATCCATGCGCATGTCGAGTGGTCCTTCGGACATGAAACTCAAGCCCCGCTCAGGATCGTTCATTTGATCGCTTGAAAATCCAAGATCCGCCATGAGCCCAAGCACCGATCGCTCTCCGATGACATCCAGAGCGTCACCAAAGTGACAGTGCGCAAGCTCAATGCGGCCCTCGCCGATTTCTTGGGCAAATCTGACTTTCGCTCGAGCCAGTGCCTGCTCGTCTTGATCGAGCGCCAAAACCCGGTGTTTGCGCGCAGGGTCCACAATAAGTAGAGCGTCCAAGATCGCCGCCGTGTGACCGCCTCCCCCCAAAGTGCAGTCTACGATGGTGTGCGAAGGAGAGTCGGGGCGCAGCCTTTCGAAGGGCGCGACGAGCGCCTCAACGATGGGTTTTACGAGAATAGGCACGTGAACGCTGGTCATGCTGAAATGCCCCCCGTACTAATCCAAGACAAAAGTCACCGGTCCGTCGTTCAACAATGAAACCTGCATTTCTGCTTGAAATTTTCCGCCCTCGGTCGTGACTCCGGCAGCACGACTCAACTCCAGCGCCTGCTCGTAAAGTTTGCGCGCTTCATCGGGGGACGCAGCCCCCACAAAGCTCGGACGATTTCCTTTTGAAAGATCCCCGCACAAGGTGAACTGGCTTACGATCAGATGCGAGCCACCTGTATCCAGAAGCGAACGATTCATCTTGCCGGCTTCGTCTTCGAAAATTCTGAGCCTTAAAATTTTTGAGATGACTCGTTCGACATCGGCAATTCCATCTCCTTGTGCCACTCCCAGGAGCGTTAACACGCCGGGTCCGATCTCCCCCACCGAGTTTCCGTCCACCACTACTTTGGCCTGTTTTACCCGCTGAATAACGGCTCTCATGATGGCTAGTGCCCTGAAAAGTATGTCTGAATGGCCTGACGCGCGACATGCGAGGATTTTACCCGCCAGGTTTTTTCAGAAATTGTGAGCGCGGCAATTGCGATGCGGTCTTTGCCATAGCCGGCATAACCCACAAACCAGTCGTATTTTCCCCGAGGATCCGTGCCGGTCAGCGAACCCGTTTTTCCGCCCACCTCAAGGTCGGCGAGCGCCCCCTTGAAAAAACCTCGAAAGGATTTTCGTGACGTTCCGCTTGCCACGGTCTGTCGCATGAGTTCGCGAATCTCTGACGCTGTTTTCAGATCCAGCGTGCGTTTTTCCATTTTAGGTACCGCCCGGTAAAGCAATTCGCCGTCAGAGTCGTGCACGGACTCTACCGCATAGGGCTCCATCATCACTCCGTCATTGGCGACAGCAGCCGCAATCAGCGCGCCCTGAAGCGGACTCATCGTTGTATGTCGGGTAAAGCCCGAAGCCGATTCGGCCAGTCCCCACGAGTCGTCTGGAATTTCCGCACGCCCTTCTTGAACAGGAAGGTCCGCCGCGATCTTGCGGTTAAACCCAAAACGCCCCGCATATTCCCGAAGCCCTTCGGCTCCGATTGTAAAAGCCCCGATTCTTCCAAAAACGGTGTTTACCGATTTTCCAAAGGCTTCTTTGAGCGTGATGTGACGAGTCCACCGATTGACCCCGCCCTTGAGCACATTGCTCTTGTAGAGCGTATGATTTCCGCCGTTAAACGAAAGCACGGTGTCTGCTGTAAATTTTTTCTCGGCAATCGCAGCAGCGGCAGTCACCACCTTGAAAATGGATGCAGACGGAAAAGTCGCGCGAAGGGCAAAGTTTTCGCCTGATTTTTTGGCGTTGGCCTTTTCGGTATAGCTCACCATCGATAGAACGCGCCCACTTTCAGCGTGAAGCGCCACGAAAGCGCCATAATCGGGGCGGTAAGAATTAAACAGATTTTCAATCTGCGCCTGTAGCGTGGGGTCAAAACTGTACTGAACAATGGCCTTTTTGCGGTCGCCCTCGAGATTCAGAATAACCTCATGAGGGAGATCGGACATTCGACCCGAATCTCCGATTGCGCGCGCCAGGTCAGCCTTGCTGATCAAGGAGTCGTCAAAGTCCTTTGGAAAAGACGTTTCGCCTTCCAGCAGCGCTTCTGTGCGGGGTTCTGATCCGTGAAAACGCTGGAACAATACGCCCGCAAGAAGCAGCGCCAGTCCTAGCGCAAGTAAGGCCCTCTTGGCCTTGAGTGCATGCATAGGCGGACATTGTGTCGTACGGGCAGCACTCGGTCAATGAGACTCGTCGGCAGATTCGTTGGATTCGTCTATAGTAATGTTTTGAGTTTCAGATTCAGCCTCAAACGGCATCGGCCGTTCCAACTCCGCTTCCAGTTCCTCATCAGTGAGGTAGCCTGCCTGATTCATTTTAAAGAGAATCGATTCGATCGTCTTTCGCGCGTACGGGGTGAGCGCTTTTTTTCGAAATGAAATACTGTACCGCTTAGGGCTGGGCAAAAGCATGGCGATGAAGGCGCCTTCTTTGGCCGTCAGCTCAGCCGCCGGCTTTTTGAAATAATGCCTGGATGCCGAGCCCACGCCAAAGACCCCCTCTCCGCACTCAATAATGTTGAGGTAAACCTCCAAAATCCGGCGCTTTGTAACGCTCTTTTCGAGGCGAACCGCAAGGAGCAGCTCCCTCACCTTGCGCCAGAGACTCTTGTCGCGATCCAGAAAAACATTTTTGACGACCTGCTGGGTAATCGTACTTGCCCCCCGGGCAAAGCGGGCGCTCTCAATGTCTCGCTTCAGAGCCTCTTTGATCTGATTGGCGTCGAAACCCGGGTGCTGATAGAAGGCCCAGTCCTCGCTCACGATGATCGCGCCGACGGCTGATTTTGAAATCGCTCCAAGCGCGGTCCAATGTGCCGGTTTTGCCTTTTGGAGCTTGATTGAAAACGGTTCCTTGGGGCCAGCATATTCAACCACCGGATATTGACTGCGAAGGATCGCAACATCCGGAAATTCACGCGCCACCTCGCGCACCAAGCTCACGACAAGAAAGACCCCGGTCGCCGACAAAGCGCAAAGCCCGAAGATCCACGCCAGTGATCTGCCGCGCAGGAAGCCGCGCCCACCTCGGCCAGACCTTCCAGAATGGCCAGACTTAAATGAAATCCTCGAGGGTGCGGTGGGGTGACGACGGGAACTCATGCAAAGGTTGTGAGGGCATTAACACAAGAGGTCAACCTGAGAAAGAATGCTTGTTTAGCCTAATTCTGAAATGTAAGCTCACCCCGTGCCTGCCAAAAAAACAACACAGATGAGCCTTCCGGGCTATCGCAATAACCCACACCTCGTTCCCAACACCAACCGACTTTATTCAAATGCGAAAAAACTGACCCTCGCGCGCGATATGCTCGAGCGTTATACGGGCAGCCCCATCGAAAGTTTTCGTAAGCAGATCATTCTGACCAATTTCGAGTACTACCTCGAACGATTTGACAACCTCTGCGGAGACGAGCGCTACAAGGGCTCCGCCATGAGCGTCATCCACAGCAAAAAGGCTGACGTTTCAATCGTGGATTTTTCGATCGGCTCACCTACTGCCGCGCTGATCATTGAGCTACTTTCGAGCATTGACCCCAAAGCCGTGCTGCTACTGGGAATGTGCGGCGGGCTGCACCGCTCACTCAAGGTCGGGGACTTTATCGTTCCTACGGCTGCAATTCGCGACGAAGGGGCCTCACGGCACTTCATGCCATTACAGGTGCCGGCCCTTCCAACTTTCAAAATCCAAAAATTTATCTCTC
>CAMBEX010000207.1 GCA_945865865.1 Bdellovibrio sp. ZAP7 | reverse complement strand
TGAGGCTGGGGGGTTTGGGTTTGAATTCGTTAGGGACGGCAAAGCTCATTCCGATGGCCTGGCCCACGCCATGATAGGGATCTTGTCCGAGGATCACGACTTTGACCTGATCGTAATCCACGCTTTGAAGTGCGCTAAAAATGAGTGATCGCGGTGGAAATACATTTTGACCGGACGCATCTTCGAGAGTGAGAAAATGCGAGAGCTTGCCAAAGTATTCTTGGTTAAACTCAGGCTCTAGTATTTTACGCCAGCCCGGGGGGAGTGACTCCGCGAAGTGCATGAGCCGCTTTTCTCATGGACTGAGTGCTGCGTAAAGTTTCGCGGCGCTTAAATTTACAGGTCTTTTAGGCGGCTTTTCCGCCAGATTTTTCCGAGGGCTCCGTCGTGACTCCGGTAGGTTCACCGACGTGAGTTCCAAACGATAAGATCGCAGACTCCTCAAGACGCTTGAGCTGCAGAACCTCGTTAAGATCCGCGGCGCGGACAATGCCAATGATTTTTCCGTCTGAGGTCACCGGGAGCGATCCTCCGGGAGACGTGGCCAGTTCAGAGAGTGCGTCAGAGATGGCCTCCTGCTTGTCGAGTGAGCGTCTGACTACGCTCATGATGTCGCGCACCCGGGTGGTGTCTCGAAATTCAGAAGGAATGGTTCGGATTCTTCCGAGTGAGACGAGTGCAGACTCACCGCTCGTGGTGATTACGGGTAAGACCGTCTGTCGTTCTTTGATCATTCGGTCGGCGCAGGCAATGAGGTTTTGATTTTCGGCGATGGGTGAAACTTCGATGGCGACGTCACCCGCGCGAATTCCCTTCAGGAGTCCGCGAGAGAGTAAAAAGGCGAGCTCGGTTTGCGCTCCTGCGAAGATAAAGAATGCGATGAGAAGCAGGATGATGTTGAGGCTGAGTGCGCCCATGACTCCAAATGACCAAGCAAATACGGTACTGACTTTGACGGCGGTCTGGGTCGCTTTGAGTTGGCCGCGTTTGACGGCGAGAAGGGACCTCAGCGCGCGCCCACCGTCCATCGGAAATGCCGGCAGCAAATTAAAAACCGCGAGCGCCAGATTGGTGCGACTTAGCCAAAAGCCTAAAAACTTAAGATCAGGTTGAGTGCTTGCGGATTCAAGCGCGAGAAAACAACCCGCAAGCGCGAGACTCACGAGTGGGCCGATGATGGCCAGACGAAATTCTGCGAAGGGACGTTCGGGTGGGCGATCCATCGTCGAGAGTCCGCCCAGCATCATGAGTGTGACACCATCGACGCGTGTGCCCTGAGTTTGCGCGACCATCACATGGCCAAATTCGTGGATCAAAATGGAGGCAAAAAGGCCGAGCGCGCAAATAAATCCCCAGCCCCAGGCGCCAAAGCTGAGCGCCTCAGCGCTGACTCCCGCGTCCCGGGCGACTGAACCAAACCGAGAACCGATGGCCAGCACGAGATAGGGGAGCAGCAATAAAAGACTGATGTGGAGATTGACGTCAACGCCACGGATCCGTGCGATTTTCCAACTTTTGAGTCCCATCATGACGCTTCAGGGAGCAAATGGGGTGCCGTAGAAAAACGACCGCCTTTAGAGGCACTGCGGAAGTTGGGCTTTTGTATGCAGGTAACATCCGTTTGGAATCCTGCAGCGTGGGGCAAACCCCAAACTTCTCACGGATAGGCTAGGCGCTCGCTGCGGTCCCAAAAACAAAATCGTCGATGGAGGAGGGACGGGATCGGGGCTTGGATTTCCGCCGCCGCCGCCGTCAGTAGGCGGAATCGTGGGAGGAACGGGAGAGGGCTCCGGAGAGGGCGACGGCACTGGAGAGGGCGCGTTTGTTGGAGGCGATGTGGGATTGGACGGAATTGGATTGGGTGCTGGCGAATGCGAAGGGCGGGGTGTCGGCGGTGCGTCTTTTCCGAGCCAGAAAATAATGTCCTGAAATTCAATTTCGACGCGGTCCCGATCCTCGCAGTGAAATCGACCCAAGAAGTCAATGCTGACGGGTGTCGTACATCCAGTGTTTCCTGATCCGTCGTTTTTGAGCTGGACGTTGATTCCGTCTACAGTGACGTAAAAACTTCCATCGGGCATGACTTGCCAGAATGTGTCGATGGATAGGTCAGCCGTGCGAATAGAGAGAGTTTTCTTTTTGCAATCGGCACTGACAAACAAAGGTTGAATGGGCTCTGCAAGTTCCAATGCGTCAACCTGCATGGGACAATCCCAGAGTTTCATTTTTGCGTTCACAGGATTTGAGATGCTTCCATAGGGGCATTGAGTGCCAATGAGTACGCTGGCTTTGGACGGAGGTGAACCGTCGCCACTCACATCAGAAGTGTCAATGCGTCCACAAGAACTCAATGTTCCGATGGCAGAAAGCGTTGCAAATCCCGTTAGAAAACCAATCCAAGCGCGGCGGTTCTTCATGAAGGCCCCCTCAGTGGAAAACGCAGGTTTGCAAACCCAGAGCCAAAGTCACGGGTAGACCGCGACTGAGTGCGATGCTATCTGTCACGGCATGAGACGTCTGGGTGCACTCACGTTTTGGATCGCTGGTTTACATTTTTTCGTGGGCGCGTCGTTGGCAAACGCGTCACTTTTTCAGTGGATGCAGGGCAGTTGGCAGGGGAGCGGTGAAAGAGTTTTTTACGCAACTGGGCAGCGCGTCCAAATTGAGGCGCAAGTCAGTTCGGGCGTGGTAAGCGAAGTCTTGATTTCACAGAACGACATTCGTGAGACGATTGTTTTAGAAGACGGCACGCTGGGAGCGACGCGTGAATATCGCCGAGTCTATTGGATTCGCGAAAAAGGCGATCCCACCACGGGAGTTTATGAACTCGGCTACGGCGAAGACACATCGATCCCTCCGGCTTCGACGGGTCGGCTGGACGGCAACAGTCTTGAGGTCGAACAAAAAATGGGTGATGCGTTTTTGATTCGCTCACGCACGGAGTTTTTGCCCGATGAAACTGTTTACACCGAGACGACCACCCTTGAGGGCAAAGCTCATTCGCAGACCACGATCCGTTACCGGCGCCGTCCGATCGGAACCTGATCGCGTCCTCACTGCATTTTTTTGGACCTGCGCGAGTTCCCTGTGCTTTTCTGGAATGTCGGTTTTTGTTAAAGATCTGTCGCTTACACTCCCTCAATTTGAGCTCGTGTTTTTTAGAACAGTCATCACCACGCTGGTTTTTTTACCTGTGTTGGTCAGCACCAAGCAGACGTTTTTTCCTAAGGGAAAAAGGCTTCTCATCTTTAGGGGGCTGGCGGGTTTTGGTGGCGTCTCTTGTCTGTTCTACGGAAACGCACACTTACCTCTGGCCGTGGTCGCCCTTCTCAATTGGTGTTCGCTGCTTTTCGTGATTTTGATTTCGTATTTTTTTCTCAACGAAAAACTGCGGCCCACCTCATTGCTTTGGGCGCTGGTTGCGGCGTTCGGGCTTGCACTTTTGGTGAGTCCTGAGTCCTTTCAAAGGTCCACCTCGATCCTTCACGCGCCACTCCCACTTTTCGCGGTCGGGATCAGCCTTTTGGGTGCGCTTTTTTCAAGCCTCGCAGTCACGGCTGTGCGTGCCGCCACCGCAAGGTTTGGTGCGAGCCTGATTATTTTTTACTTCAGCATCATTTCGGCGATCGTTGCCGCGCCCCTTGCGGCCGCTCAATGGATCTGGCCTCACGGAACCGAGTGGATGGAGCTTTTAGCGATGGGACTTCTCGGAAGTGCCGCGCAATTTGCGATGACCCAAGGGTATCGCCACGCCCCGGCTGGACTGGTGAGTACGATGGGACTCATGACAGCCGTGTTTTCAAGCGT
>CAMBEX010000206.1 GCA_945865865.1 Bdellovibrio sp. ZAP7 | reverse complement strand
GAGTCCATGACTAGGATCATAGGGGGACACGCCCACGGTGACGCGGTCCCCCACTAAGATTCTAATTTTGAATTTTTTCAACTTACCAGCCAAGCGTGCCGTGACTGTTACTCCGTTGTCTAAAAGGACGACGTAGTTTCCTCCGCCAGTAGCATCGGAAACTTTACCCTCAATTCGGATCAAATCGTCTTTGGACATAGAGTAGTGCTGCTAGTTGAAAATTTAAATGCTGGAGCGCTTAGTAGCGACCACGTCCGCCGCCACCACCACCACCGCCGCCGCCGAAGCCGCCGCGTCCGCCGCGTCCACCACCAGCACCGCCGCCGCCGCCGAAGCCGCCGCGTCCACCACCACCACCACCGCCGCCGCCTTCACGAGGAACCATTGGGCGTGCTTCATTCACGGTCAAAGCGCGTCCGTCGTAGTCGGCGCCGTTAAATTTTGTGATCGCTTCTTGAGCTTCAGCGTCCGTGGACATTTCAACGAAGGCAAAGCCCTTGCTGCGACCGGTTTCGCGATCAGTGATGACCTTTGCGGATTCTACGGTTCCACATTGTGCGAATGTGTCCGTGAGGATCTGGTCGGTTGCGGAATATGGCAAATTGCCTACGTATAGTTTCTTACCCATTTGAAATGAATCTCCTAAGACTCAAGGCCGCTCTAGAAAAACAGGGCACTATGCCCGCAGACCCGATGCGGCTGTTACTTACTGACACGGGCTATTTAGCACAAGCCCGACTCAATGCATACGATATTTTTGGATCTCCAACTGGGGGACAGACCTAAGGTCCCGAACCTTTGGCAAAAGAGCGGGCTAATAACCTGACTAAAAGCTGTGGGTAACGGCGCATTAAAGCCTTCCGAAACTCGCTTGGGGAGCTGTCCAAAGACGATACAGAAGGATGCGACTTGATCAGTCTCTGAGGTCGACCGTTCACTTAAGGGCTCGAAATTACGCCTCTTTTTAGCTCTTTTGCGTGGGCATTGTCGCTGCAAAGAAGCCCACATGACTTTCAAGAATCGCAAAGCTGCAGTTGCCGGTTACACCCTGATGCTCACTTTATTGGTTTCGGCAGCTTTTTCGATACGCCCACTGGAGGGTGCCCATTTCGCGCGCTTACCGAGCTCTACATACGGGGCCTCCGATCTCTGCCGGCTCGATTGGAAAGGTTTTCAAGAAAAGCTCGAGAGCCGTGGAAATCTCTTAACGTTTGAAAATCCCGGCGGACCGATGGGCATCGGCCTTTGCTGGTGGCATTCTCGCTTTCAAAGAAACGCAAATTATCTGACTGAGTTTTCTCACGGCGAGAGATCCGGAGAGCTCGACAAAAAAGCGATCAAAAAAATAATCAGCGGAGACGCAGTGGTCTCGATTGCCGGACACGGTAATCTCGAACAGTTCAGTACTGAGCATCACGCCAGAATCGCAGAATCGCTCGGAAACTGGCAGCTCACGGATAGTTTTTTGAAACAAACGTGGATCCGAGGTGCGTTCATGGGGAGTTCGCATCCCAGCGCCGATGAACTCAAAAAGCAGATGGAAAATCTCTACGACAAAGTTGCGGTCAAAAAGTTTGTGATCTTTCAGATGTTGCAGATGAGGGGCACAGCAGCGCATGCGTGGCTCGTCAAAGGCATGAGCAAAACCGAAAGCGGATACCGTCTCCGTGTGCTGGACAGTAATCTCCCCAATCAGCTTTACGATGTGGACTACAGTGCGGGTGATCGTGAAGTCGTAGCTGGCCCATTTGCAGCCGATTATCCAAGATTTGCTCCGGACACGCAGCGCAGCTCAAATCTCCTCGACTACGAAAAAGCGCTGCGCAAGCATTGCAAATCCAAGGGTGGTGAAAGCCCTCTCGCTAAAATTCTGTCGTCGGATCTCAAATGATTAAAAAATTATTGGTTCTGGCTCTGATCGTGGGCGGCGCGGGTGTCTACCTTGCGTTTGACTCGGACGAGGAAGTTCGGAAGTTAGAAGATCCGGCCTCACGCTTGGGCGAACCATCGGTGTCGAGCTCTGCTGACTCGCTGAACGACGCGCAGGAGGCCGCAGAAAAAAGCCCACTGGATATTTCTCAAGAGGACATCACGCGAGCAAAAGGAATGCTCGACAAAGTTTTAGGAGACTCAGACGAGATTGCGCCAGAATCCGCGGCAAAACTGCTTCACGGTGATTCTGTCCAGGGCGCCCGGGTTGAACCCTCTGCCCGTACGTTGCGGGCTCTAGTGGGTGTGGCTTCGCAGTGGGATGAGTCGAGCCTTAAACAGGCTGTGTTGAATGATCCCGAGGAAACTCCCGCAGAGCTTCGCAAGTTCTCAGCGGAAATGGGCGAAGTGATGTTTGAGGTCCTTGCAAATCCAGCGGAACAACCGGCTGCATTTGCGGAGCTGGAGCGATGCTCGCTTAATCTGCAACTCGCTTCGCCAGTGCGAGCGCTATGTGCTGCGAACGCAAAGAGACTTTCTTTGGCTGATCCTGAAAAGTTTTCGGACTCTCTCAAGAAGCTTGAGACAAAATGGGACGCTGAGATTCGAGATTTCGTTTCTCAAGTCAAGCAGGTGCGGTGAGTTCAGGTCGGCTTTTTGACTCCCACTACAAAAGCGTTCCACGACTGCAATGCGGTCCCTCGCTCTGACGGAACGTAGTAGTCAGTAGGTTCTCCCTTTTTATCGGGCTCGGGCCAAAGCACGACCGTTTTGTCAAAGCCTGCTTCGGTGAGTAGCTCTCTGAGCTCGCTGATTCCCCAAACTCTCCAGTGGTATTTAAAGGCATTTTTGAGCCATTTTCCGGACTCAAGTTTAAAGTGGATCGCGTAGTGGTTCAGTGAAGTGACAGGGTCCATATCCTGCTGTTCCCAGAACTGCGTGACTTCACCGATGTCTTTGAGTTGAAAGGTTTCGGATTCGATGTGGGATTCGATAAAGCCAGGGCCGCCGGCGACGTCGAGAAAAAATGTGCCTTTAGAATTGAGCGAGGCGTGGACCGATTTGAAGTACTTGAGAAGCAGCGCGCGCTGATGAAAGACGAAGTACGAATAGTTAAACGCCCCGATCATATCGAACTTGCGGGCGGTGGGTGTGAGGACGTTTTGTTTTTTGAGTTCAATTCTCGACGCGAGCGATGGCGGGAGCTGTGCAAGGTTGTGAGTCTTTGCGTATTTGAGCGCGACAGGGTTGATGTCGAGTCCTGAGGCCGTATGTTTGGGAGAGAGTTTTGCCCATTCGACCGCGATCGCGCCTGTGCCGCAAAAGTCTTCGCGAAAACTGAGGGGATTCTTTTTGTGCAGCCACTGGTGAAACTGCGGCAAGTACTGCGTCGTCCACTGAGGACTCTGAATGGTTTGTTCGTAAAGTTTGAAGCGCAGAGAGTCGGAAGGGGTCATGTAAAAGAGCTTACACCCGGAGGCGTGGTTTGAGGAAGGCGGAGATTCTGAGATCTCTACTCAGAGTCGAGTAAAACGGGAGAACAAAACGAGTAGCAGAGCGTTTTAAAACGCGCGCGGCTCTTAAGATCGGTGCCAATGACTCGGGTTTGGTAATCCACGGAGGTCATCTCATCGCAGCACTGCGTGCAGGACGTCAGGTAGGATGAGGTATTCTTTTTTACGGCGATGAGAGTCGAGTTTTCAAGGTCTTCATAAAACTTGCGCTGCATCTGATTTGCGCAATAGGTACCCGGTTTTGTCGCAATGATCATTCCGGGAGGGTAGGGAACTGACCCGTTCGAAGATTTAAGCTGCAGGTAACCCGGGTCGCTTGGGCCTGAAAATTTTTCGAACTGATTTCCGCAAAGAAACTTAATTCC
>CAMBEX010000205.1 GCA_945865865.1 Bdellovibrio sp. ZAP7 | reverse complement strand
TGAACGTCTGAACGCCTGCTTTTTCAAGTGCGGCAGCCCCACCTCCGGCAACGTTTGGATTGGGATCGGAGCACGCGTAAACGACTCGCGGAATTTGGGCTTGGATGATCGCGTGCGTGCAGGGCGGAGTTTTCCCGGTGTGATTGCAGGGCTCAAGCGTCACGACCAGCGTATGAATTTGCGAGAGGATCCCCCTCATTTTGCAATCGGTAAGTACGAGCGCCTCGGCATGCGGTGTGCCCGCTCGCTGGTGAGCTTGAACCGAAAGAAAATTTCCGTGGGCATCGAGCGCCGCCGCACCGACCGGCGGATTGGGCGCAGTGGCGCCACAGTATTTCTGAGCTTCAGTCAGTGCAGCCTGAAGGGCGCTCTGAATGGCGGCAAGGAGCGCGCCTGTTTCGGCTGGGTAGAAATTTTCTAGGGTCACTGTGTAATCACCTTTGACCTCTGCTTTACGCCGATGCGCGCTGGTTGGCTAGAGGGTTGCAGTTTGTCATGGATATGGCCCACCGAACGAACGTCCATACCGTCCTTACTAAAGTTTCCACCAGTCACCCCGACGAACTCGTGACTGATCCCATTTGCGGCCAAAAGATCCGCCGACATGATTCGCGCTTTATGGTCTTTCGGGGAGAGATCACATATTACTTTTGCGGCCGAGAATGCGAAGAACACTTTTTGAATCCGCCCCGCAAAGGCGGTCACCTCAGGCTCCTGAAATAAGTTCCGAAACTTGCGCCGCAGAATCTTCAGTTAAACCATCCACGCGACCGGAACGATAGCCAAACGATCCGAGATCAGCTTTGAATGCCTTCCCTTGTGGGCGAAAATCACTTTCGAAGAAGGATAACTCCGGAGAAAACTATAGGCGGTCATGAGTTCTGAGCGACTGGGATCGGAGTCAGCCTCCTCCAAACAAATGATGCCCAAAAATTTTCCGCCGTATTCCATCACCACGGGCACGTGACCCCCATGAGAATAATATTTAAAAAAGCGCGCACGATCTCCGAGCCGGTAATTGAACTCCGCTGAAGCATGTCGAAAAACAAAATGTTCAAGACCCCCTGCCGGGACTGCCGAGCCGCTCAGCAGCGAATACCTTTCGCCGAGATCCTCAAAATAATAACCATATCCTTTGCGAGCTCCCTGCACCGGCACAAGTCGTAACAAAAAGACACTCTCTAAGCCGTAGATCAGCTTTCTGAGAGTCGGGCGCGAAACCTCAGTCTTTCGACTCAGCTCTGAATAATCCAAAATGCTTCCCTGAAGCTCAGCCAACGACTCAATTACCCTCAAGAGTGACTGATACGGAAGTGTCGTGGGCACAACAGTGCGGACGTCCCGATCCAAGATCGTCTGCAACTGGCTATGAATTCTACTGGCCCGAATTGCGGCGTCCCGAATAAAACAAATTCCAGGTAGACCCCCTTGGACTAGGTATTGTTCAATCCGCTTCGTTTTGGAGGCAAAGGACCTACCATCGAGCGCAAACCTCTCCGCTATCGGTCGAAATGAATCGGCCCCGACAGCGCGAAAAAAGAAGTCACTCATCGGCTCCTCTTCGAGTTCGCCAACGGTGAACGGGAGTAATTCAAAATTCAAGATTCGACCTGTCAAAGATTCACGCACGTCGGCCCGGCTGGTAAATCGTACGGAACCGCTCAACAAAAACTGACCGGGGCGCTGCCGGCTCGTCCTCACCCACTCCTTCAGTGCAGGAAAAAGATCCGGAACCTCTTGAACTTCATCAAGCGCAACCCAACCCTGGGATCTTTTCTTGAGATAAGACTTGGGATCGGCGATCGCGCTATCCTTTTCGGCCCGATCATCCATACTGTAATAATGCTTCGACAAGGACTCCAATAGCGTCGTTTTGCCGACCTGACGGTGCCCCAAGACGCCCAGCAACGGGCTGAAGTTCTTGGCTTTTTCGAGTACGTGCTGAAGATATCGCCGGCGTAAATGAGCCATTTTACCAATTTACCATAGATGCCATAATTGGAAAAGCCTTTACCAAATCAGGATCGATTCAATATTTGGTAAACTCCGAAATCGACGGCCTGATCATGAGCTGCTTGAGCGCATCTTGAACAGAAACCTCACCGCTCACCACGTGATAAACGCCTTCGGTGATCGGCATTTCGATCCCGTACTTGACCGCAAACTGATGAACGGTGCGCGCGGTTCTCACGCCTTCGGCCGTGGCGCCGAGGCTTGAGAGAATGTCTTCGATCTTTTCGCCCTTCGCCAGGCGCGCGCCGACACGGTAGTTGCGAGAAAGGGGACTGCTGCAAGTCGCGAGCAAGTCTCCCATTCCGGCCAACCCCAAAAAAGTGGATTGCTCAGCGCCAAGCGCCGTTCCAAACCGAACCATCTCGGCAAGGCCGCGCGTAATGAGCATCGCACGCGAATTCCAGCCAAAACCCAGGGCATCAAGCGCACCTGCCGCAATGGCCAAAATATTTTTGAGAGTGCCCGCCCACTCCACGCCGACCATGTCGGTGGCCATGTAAACGCGAAACTGATCGCTTGCGAAAATCGCCTGCCCCGCGTCGGTCACCTCACTGAAACGTGAAGCCACGACCGTTGCAGCGGGCTCACCCCGTGCGATTTCACCCGCGAGATTGGGGCCACTCAGCACACCGATCCTGGGGCACGGCAGTTCTTCTTCGAGGACCTCGGAGATTCGCTTAAGCGAACCGTCTTCGATCCCTTTGGTGGCGTGTAATAAAATTTCATCACCGCGAAAAAATGGCGCGGCGATTTGCGCTTGCTCCCTGCAGACCTGGGACGGAAGCGCCCAAATCACAGCCTGCACTCCGCCCTCACCGACTGCGAACGTGCGCTCGTAGCTGTCAAACGCTTTGACCCGGTCATTGAAAATCAGCTCTTTGACGTAGTTAGGATTGGACCTGGTCGCGTTGATCGCGCGCGCCTGCGCCTCGTCGCGCACCCAGATGCGGACGTCTTGGCAGTTTTTCGAGGCCAAGTGCGCGAGCACCGTTCCCCAACTTCCGCCACCGATCACGGCGATTTTAGAATTACGCCAAAAATCCTTGCTCGTCATGCTGTCCCATCCGTATTCCACGCAGCTCATCGGCCCTGACTGAGAGCCCGTAGCCTGCCAAACGATTTCGGTAATAATAAAGCAAAGTCATGTCATCAGTTGAAACGGTGTCCTCTGCGATTTTGATAACGGCCGCCTCGTGCATCTGCCCGAGCTGCCGAACTCCTTCGTTCACCCAAGTTTCAAAGTTCGTGAACTCTTCGCTCAGATGCAGCTCTCCCTGACGCTCTCGCCTTCGGAGCCTGGTCTCAAGCTCCATGCACTCGTGATAAAAGCGCTCTTTGGGATTGGATCGTTGCGCGCTCGACAGACGCAAAAATCGGTAAAGATCGAGGCCGGGATATTGCTTTCTCAGAGTCTCAAAATACGCAAACGCAACGGCGTGTGAGGCCAGTACCGTATTTTCGCGATGAAACCGATCGACCAGCTTGCCGCCGAGCCTCAGCGTGTATTCGCGGTCGCGCTGTTCGTCGGCCTTGAGCGCCCCACGAGTGGTGAGCCACGCCTTAGGGTCGATCGTCGTTCCGTTCGGCCCGATGGAGCGGCCCTCCTCGTCGACCAGATTTCCAAAAACATCCAAGGGCTTTCCGATCCGCACCGAGATCTTGCTGTGGCCCGAAAAGAGGCGCCAAAAAAAGTTCGCCACTTTGAACGGCTGAAATGACTCGTCATCGGTGATGATAAACCGGTGCTTTCCGGCTTCGGCGAGATAGTCTTCGATCAGCGATCCCGCTTCGAGCACGTAGTGATAACTCATCACCATCGGGACGATGTACACGTTGGGCTTTTC
>CAMBEX010000204.1 GCA_945865865.1 Bdellovibrio sp. ZAP7 | reverse complement strand
AAAGGCTAGCACGATGAGTACGGCGCTTAGGACGGTCTGCCAGCGGGGGGCAAGAGTCAGGATGCGTGATCGAAGCGGCAGCCGAGGAGAGTCGTGCATGCCGCAAGCGTAGTGGATTTACCGAACGTTTAAAAGCGATTCGATCCCGTGTAGGCAAATCACTGACGTTGCAGCCCAAGACCTTGCAGCAAAGACACAGGCTGGCGAGCCGCAAACACAGGGGCTGACTGCTTGAGATTTTTAAGAGCCATCAATGCTGAGTGGGCGTTGATCTTGCCGCCTGAGGCGACGCGCTCTCTCAGTTGCGGAATTCCGTCGACAGAGGCCTTAATCAAGCTCTTGAGTTCGACAGGTGTCAGATTTGGATTTTGAGCCAGGAGCAAGGCAGCGACTCCGCTCACAAACGCAGTGGCTTGCGAGGTTCCGGTCATGTGGCCGTAGCGACCGCCTGGGAGCGTGCTGTAAATATTTTCGCCCGGAGCCGCGACATCGACCCGCTTTTTTCCCCAATTAGACGAGGGCAACAAGTTGTTGTTGATGTCAGTTGCCGCCACCGAAATGATGTTCGAGAGCTGATAGGCTGCAGGGTAGTAATAGTTTTGAATCTGGTCGGTATCCTGATGTTCATTGCCGGCAGCGGCTACAAAGAGCACGCCCTTGGCTTCGGCCTTGCGGATGGCCATGTATTCTTCTTCAGAAAACTCAGGTCCACCGCCGCTGTAGTTGATGATCTTGGCGCCGTGATTGACGGCGTATTCGATCGCCTTCACGGTGTTGTTGAGATTCACTGCGCCGGTATTGGCTTCAGAATAATATTTCACTGCCATGATCGACACATGCGGCGATACGCCGCTCACGCCGGTTTTTGAATTGGTCACCGCGCCGATGATTCCGGCCACATGGGTTCCGTGCCCGTGATCGTCGCGAGGGTTGGCTTGGTTGTTTACAAAGTTCCAACCGTAGACCGGCGTGCGTGCGCCTTTTTCATTCCACATGTTTTCGAGGAGCGCCTCATGGCTGGGATCCACACCGGTGTCGATGACGGCCACGATGACGTTGTGGCTGCCTTCTTCGATGCTCCACGCGTCGACGGCGTGAATATGAGAGTCTCCCATCGAGTTATTGAGGCCCCAGTTTTTGAGAGTGGGCGTTTCTTTCTTGAGCGGAAGCAAGGCGGCCGTGTGGCGCCGGAGTTCCTCGATTGGCGCAAAGCCTGAGGCCAATGTAAGTGCAGAAGCTCCTAGGAGCAGGGTGAACAGCTTTTTGAGATCGGAACGACGCATTCTTTTTACCACCTGTTTCAGCTCGACTTCGGCGTGTACAGCCATTGTGCAGGGCTACTAGAGCAAGGGGTGTGCCCTCCGGGTGGGTGCGTCAAATTTGACTGATGGGGACGAAAATCACTTATATTATAGATACTTAATTGCTGCTCCGAGTGAGGTAGCCACGGCGGGAAAGTGGGGTTGGCAAAGCCCAAAGTGTCGAATGTTTTGACAGCTGTTAGTCGCCCCCGGGCGCGGCTTCAGAAAAATGGCGCGATAGTTATTTGACCCTTAGGGGGTGGGCAAACTCTGCCGATAGGCAGGATATGAGGCGTGGCCACATCCTGGGGATCTTCTGCACCGTGATTTTGGGAGTCTCCGTCATTTTAGGGCGAGGTGAGTCTTCGGAGCGTGAAACCTATCGAAGGGTTTCGGATTCGCTCGAGGTTTTGATGAGATCTCCCACGGGTCGGGCGTTGCTGGAGCGTTCCAGAAAGCAGTGGAAGTTCGATTCGTACCGAGAATTAGTATCGATTTTTCGTTGGGGCGCGGTGTCTCGAACCGATGCCGTTTTGACCCGCCATTTTGATCCCAAATCCGGAACCGAAGAGCGCGATCGCAGAATCACGATCTATCTCAAGCGTGATCAGGCGCTTGCGGATCTAGTGATGGATATGGCGCACGAAATGACCCATGCGACGGCAAGGCCCAGTTGGGATCCTTACGATCCGGAGCTCACTCCCGCCCGATATATCTGGACCTCCATTGAAGGCCCCGGCGGAGAGGCTGATGCGGTTTATGAAGAGTGCCAGGTGGGGCTCGAACTTTCGGCGCGTTTTGGAATGCCGGCCATGCGTTGCAGTCGTTACGTGACAACGGTGAGCGAAAACCAAGTGGATCGCAAAAAAATTCTGGCGGATTTTTACCGAGTGGGACGTTGGAGCAGCGAGCTTCGGGATCTCTTGGGAGGTGAGGGCTCGCGGTTTCCGTTGCTCTCAGCCGAAAAGCCGCAGCTGTTTTCGTCAACCGGACATGCGCCCTATCCGATCGCTCTTTTGCGCGAGTTTGAAGAAATTTCGGAAATCGCATGCGCAAACTCGAAAAAGCGCCTGAGTGCCTTGAACGCCCAGAGCGCGCCGGCGCGTGCGCCTGCAAGCGACTCTCACAGAACCGCTCAACAGTCTGAACAAAGTCTTTCAGACTTTCTCGCTCGCCGCTGTCTCTGAAATATTCAATTAGTATTTAATGATCGAACAAGCGGCCGCTGTCTCAGCGGTCTGACTCCTGACATGAGGCACCTGCTTTGCAGACCTCTGTGAGTGTCGTTCCTCATTGAGCAGCGCAGTTGTGGCTGCAGATTGAGGGCAAAAAGGAGACGCTATGGAAATCCTCAGTTGGATTCTATTTGGATTTGTGGTCGGGCTCATTGCCCGTGCGGTGATGCCAGGACCCGATCCCATGGGACTGATTGCGACGACCGTGCTGGGTGTCGTGGGTGCCCTTTGCGGTGGTTGGCTCGGGCAGGCCTTGGGCTTCTATCGTTCAGAAGAAAACGTCGGCTTTATAGGCGCCACCCTCGGAGCGGTGGTCTTTCTTGCGGTCTATAACTATGCGGTACGCCGTAGCAGCAGACGCCTCGCTCAGAAAATTGAGGCAGCAGGCGCAAGTTTCGGACAAGGCAAGCAGGCAGAACGAAACGAGAAGGAAAAGAAGCGAGTCGCTTAGTGAGTTCGCGGCTCGAGAACCGCGAGTCCGAGAGGTACCGAGCGGTGAGTGAATTTATGGTAGGGTAGGTTTCGTGGAATCCCTCTACCAAGCGGTACAAGAAGCCTGTCTTCCGGCAATTTGGTCTCGAGGGGTAACGCTTGCGCGTGAGAGCGCCGTAAGCGTTACCTCGCGTTCAGAGTCAGAAATTATTCTGCTGGTAAAAACTCCCGGTCGGCCGGTCAGTCCCAAGGTGAGTCTCTGGCCGCAGGATGCCGAATGGTTTTGCGATTGCGGCGATCGCAATGATCCTTGCGTTCATGTCGCAGCCGGGGTCGTTGCCCTCAAGAATGGGCAGTTTGCGAGTTCCATTTTTTCAATAACCGTTGAATATCGGTTTTTGCGTGACGAAGGCAAACTGAAGCTCGAGCGCTGGCTGGTTGCCGGAGGATCAAGCGCGCGTAGCGAAAAAAAGTTAGTAGGCTCGCTCGTTTCGTATGTGGGCGGAATCAGCTCGGGCCGGATCGCAGAACCCATGGTCGCAGCGACTCAAGATGATTATGCCGTGGATGGACTGGTCTCCTTATTTGATGAATTTCGCTTTGAGCCGTGGCTTAAGATTTTTGACCGCCTAAAAGAAATGTCCTCGGTATTTCTGGGCAGTCAGCCCGTAAAGGTCGGCCAACCCGTGAAGCCATACAAGATCGTGGTTTCGGATGAAGGCGACGGAGTGCGGCTGGCTCAGCATCTTAATCCCGTCATGGGAGAAAAATTTTCTAATGGCGCCTCACTTTGCGAGGGCGTGCTTTGCTCCGTGCAGGTGCCCGAGTTGCCTCCTGGGGCTGCTGAGTGGCTTTCGGGCCGGGGACGTCTTTTTTTGTCGCAGGAAATCCCACATCTTGTGGGGGAGA
>CAMBEX010000203.1 GCA_945865865.1 Bdellovibrio sp. ZAP7 | reverse complement strand
TTGTCGCGCCGGTCTCAGTGCCATTGCGGAGTATGCCGAAGTCCAAATTGAGCAAAAGCCCCCAAAGATTTCGGACAGGAAGATCCGCGCCAATTCCAAAAGAGAGTGAGCTAAACGAGGAGGGAGCAGTGTTTTCAGCGGTTTGAGTCGCGAGCGTATAGTTTGAGTTGCGGTAACCGAGTTTCAAGAAACCTTTGGGTCCGAAAAAATTTCCGGCCACGAAATAGGTGTAACCCAGGCTTAGGCGGTAACTGAGCAGAGTGCCTGAATCATTGACCCCGGTGTCTGCACCGGTGGCGATATTTTTTTGAGAGTAATCAAATGTGCCGTAGCCGAGCGAGGATTCGATAAACCATTTGCGATTGAGCCAGAGTTGGCCGTCGGCCTTTGCGCCGACCAAGAAGCCGCCGCCGTCCTTGCCGGTACTGCCGTTGCTGGAACTATAGAGACGACTAAAAGTTCCGCTCGTGGGTCCGCCCGAAATCCAGCCCAAGCGAGGAGTTTCAGCAGCGCGTTTTCTGGCCTCGGCCTCTTCGTCGACCAAAGTGTCTTGAGCGAGATCCACGAGTTTCGGAGTGATTTGAGTGATTTTTTGAAAGCGCGCGATCTGTTTGCCTTCTTCTTGCTCAGTGACCTTGCAAAAGGCGAGTCCACGATCCACGGTTTCGACTTCGAGTGTTCCGACCGGCACCATCCGCCACTCCACGACTGTGTTGAGGAGCGGGTGTTTTTTAATTTCTTCGAGAGTTGCTACCGAAAGCTTGTCTCCGGATTTTAGTTTTGCGGATTCGCCAATATCCACGGTCACGGATTCGGCATCACGCCCGGTGATTTGCCCGACAAACGGGATCTTGGTGAGAAGATCATCCAGCCCTTTTTGAATTGCGCGCGTCACTTCGGCTGCCGAAAGGGATTCGCCTTGCTTGGGCTGTTCGAGAAAAAAGATCTCCGTGGCCATGGCGATCATTTTGGGTGAGTGCAGCCATTCGATCGTAAATCGGTAGCGCGGGCCTTCCTTGAAAATCTTGGTGCGTAGGATGCTCTCCGCGCGGGTGACCCGAGAAAGTTTTCCTAAGATCTGATTGTCTTGAATGAGCTTGGCGTAAGGAATTTTAGAGCCGCTCAACACGTCGTCGGCCTTCGATAAGTCCGTTAACGTGAAACGACTGTTTTGAACGAAGTATTCTTGAAACGCCTTGGCGACATAGCTTTCAAAAAGACCATCCACGTTATCGACCGCGCGCAGAAACCCCACGGTTTTAATGGCGTACTGGCGATCCATTTCGGGCGAAGCGTAAGCGATGGGCGTCACGAGGCTGGCCGTCAATGCGGCGCAGGCGCCACTCGTCGTGGCAGAAAGCAGAAGTGACCAGGCAGATCTCTTAGAGGCGAGGAGCAGAGTGGGACTCCTCATAAAAGGCGATTAACGTTTTGAGTTCGGCGATTTCTTGATGGGCGCCCTCGAGGCATTTTTCTAACTGTTGCACCGCAATCAAAGAGTCATTGAGTTGAGGGAATAGAGATGTTTGCGAGAGGGTGCTGCTCTGTGTTGGCGCGTTGGAAAACTTTTCGTCCCACAAAAGATAGCGTCCGTTTTCGACGCGGTGTTTGACCTTGTCGGCCTTGATATAGCGTCGGAGCGTCGAAAGGCTGACGCCAGTTTTCATTGAGTAATCCATCAGCGGTAACCAATTGCCCATACGCAGATTGTATTTCCAAGGCAGTCAAATTCAAGTACTCTAAAGAATAATGGTCTCTCCACGAAGAAGGCGCCCCGGCGCCGAGCGCATCCAGATTGGACCCAAAAAAAAGATCGCCTTTGTTTGTAGTGGTGGGGCGACCAAAGCCGGAGCATTTCACTTGGGTGTAGCCCTGGCCCTTCAAGAGCAAGGATTTAAGTTTTACGGGGGGTTAACCCCCAAACCCGGCCCAGGGGAGATGGGTACTCCGGCACGGGCGGCCGGTCCGATGGAGATCTCGACCTACGTCGGATCCAGTGCTGGATCGATTATTTCGTCCTATCTGGCGGCCGGGTATTCGCTCGACAACATCTTCAACTCATTTTTGGGGCGAAAACCCACCCATCCCGAAGACACGGTTCCAAAAATTCTGCCTCAGCTGACCTATCCCAAGATGTTTAGGATGCGGTCGGGTCTAGCCAAAGAGCAGCTCTCGCAGGTCATGCTTTTTGGGCGGCTGTTCAACAACCTGCTTCAGGGAAACTGGGAGTCGCTCTTTCAGCTCAATTGGCTCAAAGCTCAGGGAATTTTTTCGACCGACGGAATCGAGCAGTTCTTGCGTGAAGAAGTGCTCTTGAGCAATCAATTCAATGACTACCTGGCGGATCTTTTTATCGTAGCGACCCAGCTCAATCACTCGCGAAAAGTGGTGTTTGGAAAATACAACTACCAGCCCCCGGCACACGATCTGACTTGCCAGTATGACAATGACGTCAGCATCTCCATGGCTTGTGCGGCCAGCACCTCGCTGCCGTTTTTCTACGCGCCTTACCAGATCAAGAACAGCCACAACAAAGTGATCTATTACATAGACGGCGAGATTCGCGACACGCTCTCGAGCCATGTCGCAATCGACTCTGGCGCGGATCTGGTATTTGCGAGTTACACGCATCAGCCCTATCACTTTCACAAAGAAATTGGGTCGGTCACCGAGCATGGAATGTCTGCGATTTTGATTCAGTCGATCTATTTGCTGATCGAACAAAAGATCAACAATCATGTGCATGGCAAAGAAACCCAACGAAAAGCCATTGAGTCGGTGGGTCGCTACTGCAAGCAGGCGGGCGTCGCCGATGAGCAGCGTAAGCGGATCTTGGAGATTCTCGAAGCCGAACTCCATCACCGCATGGATGTGGATACTATTTACATTCACCCCAATCCGGCCGACGCCAATATGTTTTTTGGCGAACACTTTAGCCTTTCGCCCAAAAAGCTCTCCGAGATCGTAAGAAGCGGGTTTCGAGCGGCTATCGACAAACTCAGAAAATACGATTTTGCCGACCGCAAGGAGCCCGCGCACGTGGCGCTAGACTCTTCAGTTGGAGCGACCGGGTAAGCGTTCTGGTCTGCAGGGTGCAACGCATTCACCCAAATGGAAATTCAAATTCAGATTGGAAGTGTTGTGCTGGATGGCGATCTGCAATTGCCGGCCGGAGCTTCGGGCCTTGTGTTATTCGCGCATGGGAGTGGCAGCAGCCGCTTGAGCCCGCGCAATCAGAGCGTCGCTCGCGAGCTCAACCATGCCGGGATCGGGACGCTACTCTTTGATCTCCTGAGCGAGCGCGAATCCGAAAATCGCGAAAATATTTTTGATATCCCTTTTTTGGCGAGACGTCTGGTTTCCGCGACCCATTGGCTCGTCGGTCCTGAGGGTTGGCTCGTCAGAAATGGGCCTCGTGGACTTGTGGCTTCAGAGTTTCCGATCGGATTTTTTGGAGCGAGTACGGGTGCGGGTGCGGCGCTCTGGGCCGCAGCGCAAATGGGCGAGAGAATTTCTGCGGTCGTTTCGAGAGGCGGCAGGCCGGATCTTGCGAATCCGAAATTGAAGGATGTGACGGCACCGACGCTTTTGATTGTGGGGGGGGCGGACACTCCTGTCATTGAGATGAATGAAGAGGCTCAGCGCCATCTCGTGTGTGGCCAGTTGGTTGTGATTCCGGGAGCTTCGCATCTTTTTGAAGAACCGGGCACCCTGGAGGCCGTGGCGCGAAACGCGATCCAGTGGTTTGGGCGCTATTTTTTAGCACAGACATCAAAAACGGCCGCGTAACTGGGGCTTGCACTGAGTATTTTTGGGGCGCACTAAGGCATCATTGCGACTAGCCTTGGGGCTGTGTTAAGCAGCTAGCTCGCCATTTGTTTGTTTTGGCAATCGTTGCGGAGAGGT
>CAMBEX010000202.1 GCA_945865865.1 Bdellovibrio sp. ZAP7 | reverse complement strand
CAAACCCAAACCCCCCAGCCTCAAAAACATTTTCAAAGAAATCAGCTCAGACCTCTCGGTCGACATGCGAGACGCGGGCTCGGATCTTTCGGGCTGGGCCAAACAAGGCGTACTTTTACTCAATGCCGTTTTAACCGTGCGCGAAGCGCAGGCGTTTTCGCATCGCGATCAAGGTTGGGAGACTTTTACCGATCAGATTATCAGGCTTCTCGATCAGCGATCCGATCCCATGGTTTTTTTACTCTGGGGAGCGGCGGCGCTGAAAAAGAAGGCCCTGATTACTTCCGAGGGGCACTTCATACTTGAAGCCGCCCATCCTTCGCCGCTCTCCGCGGCGCGAGGATTTCTGGGCTGCAGGCATTTTTCAAAAACCAATGAGATCCTGGCCAGAATTGAAAAAACTCCCATTGACTGGGCCCGCACCGTCGAACAGAACTAAAGGCGTGAAACCCACAAAAACCATTCCCACGATCGTCTTTGCCGACGGCGCATGTTCTGGAAATCCAGGGCCCGGCGGATGGGGCGTTGTCATCGCGACTCCTGACGGAAAAATTCGCGAGTTAGGCGGCGGCGCCAAAGACACGACCAACAACCGAATGGAACTTGCCGCAACAATTCGCGGCCTGAGCGATCTCGAGGGCACGGCTGGCGAGGTCGCTGTTTACACAGACTCTGTGTATGTCATTCGCGGAATCACGCAGTGGTGTTGGGCCTGGCGCTCGCGCGACTGGAAAACCGCCGAGGGTGGCGAGGTCGCCAATCCTGATCTGTGGAAAAATCTGATCGCCGTCGTCGCCCAGCGCGGAAAACTCAATCCCATTTCCTGGCATTACGTGCGCGGGCACTCCGGAATCCCCGGCAACGAGCGCGTGGACGCGATTGCAGTTGCGTTTTCTCGCGGCGAGCGCATCGCGCTCTACTCGGGCTCACTGCTCCAATACGATGTCGCGATCCACGACATTCCGGAGGACACTTCGGTTCCGGAGCCGAGACCCGCTGCTGCAAAAAAAGAAAAGGCGTACTCTTACTTAAGTGTCGTCAACGGTGTGCCCATGAGACACACCACCTGGCCCGAATGCGAGGCGCGCGTGAAGGGCCGCCCCGGCGCAAAATTTAAAAAAGCCATGAACGAACACAACGAGGGCGAAATTCTAAAGTCCTGGGGAATTTCGCCAGACAAGCTCGCTAAGTAAATTCGCCGCAGCCGGGCGCTCTGCCTCGTGCGCAAAAAAAAGGCCCCGGATCGCTCCGGAGCCCTTCTTTCTAAAACCTTCAAAGGATCACTAGAAGTTGACTGAAACTTCTTGCGCGACCTTATCGCGAATCTTGACGATCTCCTTAGGCAGACGTTCTTTGATCTCGCTCATGAACATCCCCTCAGGCGCATACCAAGGGCGCTCGATGTGAGTCACGCCACTCATGATTAAAGTGTGCGTTCCGACCTTGTCGGTATTGAGCACTTCGATACGAGCGTCGATTTTTTTAAGGTACTTGGCGTTTCCGGTTCCACCAATAGACTTTGAGTTGGCTGCCGAGATCAGCTTGGTCTGGCGGTCCGTTGCGATGTGAGCTTCTTCACGAATGATAAAACGGTCCTTACCCTGGCGATCGATCGTGATGTCGTAAAGGTTGGAAGGAAGGTCTTCGAAGGTTTCCGCGATTGGACCGCGGTCGATTTTTCCGCCTTGCTCGAGGAGTTGTTTGAGCGCGTAGTTTTGGAGGCGATCAAAGTCCCCGCCAAAGGTGGATTGAATGGAGCACTGAGTTTGGATGGCTCCTTCGAAAATATCGCCGTTCATGACAGGAGGCTTAACCCAATCGACGGCTCCACAAACTGGGGCAGCGGCTTCGGGCCGGTCAGAGTTTTGAACCAGCGCCAGAATGTCGTTGAGGTTGAATGGGGATGCGCCGCCGTTGAGGGCAGCTACTGCGGACAGGGCAAAACCTAAAACAGAATCAAACATGGATTCCTCCTTCAAGCTAGGCCGGCAAAGAGTGCACGGGCGGCCACACTCTCGACCGAGCGGGAGGAGTTTGCAACCAAAAAGGTCGGTTGCTTAAAAGTTTTTAAATATCAGTTATTTAAGCCGTTTCTGAGGGTCGGCGCATGGGGGGGTTATTGCTCAACGCAGTAGAGATGGGCCGTGCTGTCACAGGTGGCGTCGGTTCCAGTATCAAGCATTCCACTGCCCGTGCTGTTGGCCGATCCCTGCTCCCCGGGATAAAAGTCTGTCTCCGCAGTCCAGTCATGGCTTATACCGCCGACATGGTCGTATAAATCACAGGTAGCGTGGTTGCTCCAGGAGCCCTCGTCCAACTGGAGACCCGTCCAAGCAGCAACGGCCTCAGAAGTAACAGCGTTCAACAATCCCAAACCGAAGTCGAACATCCCATCCCCAAGGGTCGTACCAATTACGGTCGTTCCGTCAGCTCGCCGGTACTCAGTAGCGGCTGCCAATGGCCAGTCTGCGCCGCCGGGAAAGCGACCCGCGCCAAAGCTCGCAACCAATGCCTTGTAACCAGGAAACTCAGCAGCACACTTTGCGTCTGCTCCGGCTATTTCACCGAGGTTTCCGTTAAACGTCTGGGTTGTCACCTTAAGATACTTGAAGGAGCGTGGCTCTCCCCCACCCCCTCCATCGCCCGAATCATCAGGAGTCGTGGTGCCTAAACCCGCAACAGTTAAGAGGCGAGTGGGTAACCCCGAACCACACGAAACCAACAACAGGGCCACGGGGATCCACTGAATTTTTTTAATCTGAGTCATACGTTCTCCAAATTGAATCGGGAGTTTGAAACTCCGGCTAGAAATGGATTCCGATTCCCGCCTGAACTTCATGATCCACGGGATCCCTAAAAACAGGCAGGTACGCGAGCCAGAGGTTTTTGAGCCAAGGCGATCTTTCAATCTCGATATCGTAAGAGACGCTGGGCCCGGCAACGAGCTTGGTTCCGCATCCATCACAGAGCCAAGTCTTGGCTCCGATGTTGAGCTGGGCAGTGACCTTCTCGAAGACGGACGTGCGCGCGTAGGCCATGTAACCGAGCGCGACAAAATTGGAGTCGGTATCAAACTTGAGATAGGAGGCATCGAGAGCGATCCCCACGGTCACGGGCTCGCTCAGTTTATAGCTGGGTAAAAATCTGAGAGTCACACCGCCGCTGTAACCGTCACCCTGAAACGCCGAAACTCCTCCGACCTGAACGGCCTTGTAATCCATTGCGGCAGGGTCAAAATCGAAGGCCAGTGCCTGCCCTGAGGTGAGGGAAGTCAAAATTAGAATCACTGCACGGGTGATTTGTGGCCATGGATTTAACCGGGGGCGGGTTTTTAAAGTGGAGACCATATTTTTCGACCTCTCTTGATAGAAGCGGGCGACTCAAGCTCGATAAACTCGAGGACCACCGACAAATGACGCCACGCGCCATCTCTATTTCTATCGGCGATCTCGGCCCATTCTTTAGGTAAATTTTAAGAAAATTTGCGGCAATTGTTGGCCGCTCTAAAAAGAAGCGGGCCCCGAGGGCGCGCGCTCACTGAACGCAAAAAAAAGGCTCCGGATTACTCCAGAGCCTTTCATGCAGATCCAACTGCTCAAAAAATTTACGTTTTTATGCGGCCTTTTTGGCCTGGAGAAATCCCCAGTCCAACTGGCTCTGCACGGGACTCGGCAAAACAATGCGACAAAGTTCGCCGAACTCACCGGCCACAAGACCTTCGCCGGCCGCGCCTTTTTGAAGCTTTCCGAGCATTCCGTTGAGTTTGGGTACGTCAATCGAGAGGGTCACGATGCCCTTTTCTGTCGTAAAGTGATGGATTTCGCAGTTCTTGAAGGCTGCTGCAATCTCCTCGGCGTATTGCTGACGAACGGCTTCTAGAAAAAACTCTCTGTCCATAAAGGCTTATCGGCGCG
>CAMBEX010000201.1 GCA_945865865.1 Bdellovibrio sp. ZAP7 | reverse complement strand
AGCGCCTTCTTTATGCATATCGATAAAGACTTCACCGAGCTCGCCGTCATCATACTCGCCCGTGCGTATGTACACCTTGTGCCCAGCGACACCGGCCTCCTGCGTAAAGCCCCGACGCTTTGCTGGAAGTTTTCTCCGAGCAGGACGCGTGGGTGCTTGCTTCACGGTGACGGAGGCCTCGGCGCTGGCGCACTTTTCACACGACTCCTTCGAAGCTGAATGATCAGTTTTCGTTTGGGATTGACTCGAAAGTGGCTGTGAGAGCTTGCAGCCATCGCGATAAAGAGCGATCGCTTTAAGCCCGAGCTTCCAGCCCTGCGTGTAGATTTCCTCGATTTCTTCGACCGTGGTTTCGTTTGGGAGATTGACCGTTTTTGAAATCGCGCCCGATAAAAATGGCTGAGTCGCAGCCATCATTCGAACGTGACCCATCGGCGCGATATACCTCTGTCCCTTGACTCCGCACTTGTTGGCGCAGTCAAAAACAGCCAGATGCTCCGGCTTGAGATGCGGAGCGCCCTCGACCGTCATCGTCCCGCAGATCGACTCATTGGCCTCGGCCATCTGCGTACTGCTCAAACCCGCCCATCTCAGAAAATTAAAATCAGATTTCGAAAACGCCCCTTCGGTGATCCCCACTCGCTTGAGAGTCTCGTCTCCCAACGTAAACCGACTAAACGCGTTCGAGAGCTCAAAAGTTCCCGGAAGCGCCTTCTCGATCTTACTGATTTCACCGTCATTGAGGCCTTTTTCCCTCAAAAACTGTCGAGTCACATGAGCCGCACCTTCAAAACTCATCGTGCCCAGAACGTAGCGAATAATCTCGTCGGTCTGCGCTTGAGGGTAGCCGAGGTTTTTGAGCGCCTGTGGGACCGACTGATTGACGATTTTGAAATAACCACCGCCGGCAAGTTTCTTGAATTTCACCAACGCAAAATCAGGCTCGATACCCGTGGTGTCGCAATCCATCAAAAGACCAATCGTGCCAGTGGGGGCAAGCACGGTCACCTGAGAGTTTCGATAACCGTTTTTACTGCCGAGTGTGACCGCCTGATCCCAATCCTCGCGCGCCGCAGCCAATAGCTCTGCTGGGAGTTTAGCCGAAGCCATCTGATAAGCTGCCTCTCGATGCTTGCCCATTACCCGAAGCATCGGTTCGCGATTGCGTTCATATCCCGCAAAAGGCCCCATCTGCCCTGCCTCCTCGGCACTCACTGCATAGGCATGTCCGCACATAATCGAAGTCAAAGCTCCCGCCCACGCACGACCTTCTTGGCTATCGTAAGGAATTCCTTTGAGCATCAGCAGTGTGCCTAGATTTGCGTAACCCAAGCCCAGCGGACGATAATCGTGCGAGTTTCGCGCGATGGTCTCCGTCGGATAACTTGAGAGATCCACGAGAATCTCCTGCGCGATGATAAAAATCCGGCAAGCCTTGCGATAACCTTCAACATCAAAGCTTCCATCCTCACACAAAAACTTAACGAGATTGACCGAAGCCAAATTACAGGCCGTATCATCCAAAAACATGAACTCCGAGCAGGGGTTGGACGCGTAAATACGTTCCGTGTTCGGACACGTGTGCCAGTCATTGATCGTCGAGTCGTATTGGATTCCAGGATCCGCGCACGCCCAGGCCGCTTGTGCGACCATCTTCCAAAGGCTCCTGGCCTCGTAAGTGTCGATCACTTGGCCTGAGGTCCGCGCAGTCGTGTTCCATTTCTCGCCCTGCTCAACTGCAGCCATAAAAGAGTCGCTGACGCGTACCGAATTGTTGGAGTTTTGTCCGGCGACGGAGCGGTAAGCCTCTCCGTTGAAATCCGCGCTGTACCCTGCCGCAATCAGTGCGGCGACTTTCTTTTCCTCACGACTCTTCCAAGTAATGAAGTTCACGATCTCGGGGTGATCCATGTCCAAACACACCATCTTGGCCGCGCGCCTCGTGGTGCCACCCGACTTCGTCGCGCCCGCACCCCGGTCCAAAACTTCAAGAAATGCCATCAGGCCAGACGAATTTCCGCCGCCCCCCAGCTTTTCTTGTTCGCCGCGAATCTTCGAAAAATTAGTTCCAGTTCCGGAACCGTACTTAAAAAGCCGCGCTTCGTTTTTGGCGAGCTGAAAAATGCCCATCAGGTCGTCGTCAACTGACTGAATAAAACAGGCCGAGCACTGGGGTCTCGAGTAAGCGTTCGTGGTTTCCACCACGCGCATTGAAACCGCGTCCCAAGCGAAGTTTCCGCCAGATCCCTCAATCCCGTACTCGTGATGCAATCCGCAGTTAAACCAAACCGGCGAGTTAAACGCTCCCATCTGATGAATCAAAAGATGCGAAAGCTCGTCTTCAAACGCTTGTGCACTGACCGCATCGAAATAACCCGCTCGTTCTCCCTCGGTTCGAATCGTGCGCGCCACCCGGCGAATCACCTGACGAACCGAAACCTCGTGACCGGTTTCAGGGACGCCAGCTTTTCTAAAATATTTTGAAACCAGAATATCGACCGCAAGCTGTGACCATGCAGAAGGAACTTCGACATCCTTCATTTCAAAAACGGTGCGGCCATCAGTGTCTTTGATACGGGAGCTGGCCTGGGTGTAACTCACGAGGTCCAGTGGATTGATTCCAGGCGTTGTGAAGTGGCGCGTAATCTTGAGTGCGCCTTTTTTCGCCTTGGCCTGAGCTTGAGGTTTCGAACCCCCGCGGGATTTTGGAGTGTGGGTCTGGGTGTTTTGGGATTCCGAACGACTGCTGACTGTGTTTTGCATCTAGATTCTCCGAGCCGCCTTCCAGGTGGCCCTTCAAGGTTTTTCCGTCTCAGCGATCCAGGCCGCGTTTCGGGCCATCTCCATGGCCCGGCCTTTCAAAGCTGCGGCACCTCTTCCTAAGGGGCCCCAACAAAACATCTTCCTGATCATTTGAGCCTGAGGTCAATTGAGCCGCCTGTCAAAGCAGAACCACAATAGATAGTGGTACGAAAAAGTTTAAGCCCAATGGAATGGGGTGCACCAGGCGCGTTAGATGCCCTATTCGATTTAGGTATTTGTCTTTTTGAATGAAATTTTGACGCAAGAATGCGCGTTTTGTCGCGCCGCAAAAAACAGGTAGCCGCTTGACAAAGCCTAGTAGCTCAGCCCGAGCGACCAGATGTAAGAATTAAACTGAAAACCGGTTTGACCCGCGAGCTCACTGATCGCAGTAACCGTCGAGGTGGTTCCACGAATTCGGAGTCCCTTTCCGCCGTTTCCAAGCGGAATATCCACGCCCGCTCCCAACTCATATCCATACGAAAAAGACTGAGTGTAGCTGCTGGTGACATTCATAAGGCGAACGCCGCCAATTCCGCCCAACATCAAATAAGGCTGAAATCGGCTTCCGGGAAACATCACGACGTTTCCACCCACCACAAACGAGGCGCCATACATTGAATAGCCGGTGCTCGCGTCACCTAGGGTCGCAGTGTCTTTAGAATACTCAAATCGCGCAGCCCCAAGAGTTCTAAAAACACCCTTGGTCGCTTCCATCCCGAATGTGAGGCCATAGCCGGTGGCGCCGTTCAGACTTTTTCCGGACGCGCCTCCGTAACTATTCATTCCCACTAGCAAGAACGGAGCGCCGCCCGATGAGCCACCCCCTCCGCCACCCGCGGCCAAGCTTGCACCCTCTGAGGAAAAAACCGCCAAACAGGCGCTGAAAATCAGTATTTTTGATGAAAATCTTCGCATCGTCAACCTGCCTTCTCGTCTTATAGGACTTATCGGCGCGGCGCGTAAAAAATTAAGTAAATTAGTAAATTATGTGCTGCCGAAATAGAAATGTCCGCCTTTTGGGCAGAATAGAAATGTCCTCTTTTTTTGAAACTTTAGAGTTCTTAGGGACTTAGAGCTGAGAAGAAGGGAGGCATGAGAGATCAAGCGAGGATGAGGGTAAGCGGCATGGAACTG
>CAMBEX010000200.1 GCA_945865865.1 Bdellovibrio sp. ZAP7 | reverse complement strand
GATCGTTTTGTCCTTTTGGGCAAACGCAGCGAAACCCTTTGCCTCCGTCGTAGGTCAGCTCTTCGGGGGCGATTGGCTCTTCGCGGGAAAAATCAGTTGGAATCCCAAACGAGCCCTTTTCAGGAAATCCGTATTGCTGCCGCAAGATTCTGCGAATCGCTTTGGCCAGGGGATCCACTTCAGTGAGCGCGAGGTCTGCGATCTCAAGACGAGTAGGGTCAAGCTTTCCAGCAGAACCCGCCGAACACACCACCGGAATTTTCCGAGTCTTACAGAAATTCAGCAGATGACACTTGGCGGTCACGTTATCGATCGCGTCGATGACGTAGTCCGGAAGGTAGCCGGGGCGAACATCGAAAACCTCGTTCGCGGTGCGCTCGCTGTAAAAACTCACGCGCACATTCACCTTGGCGAGCGGATTGATTTTTCGGAGGCGCTCTCCCATCACTTCGGCCTTGTGTTCGCCCACGAGTCCACTCAAGGCGTGGAGTTGGCGATTTGCATTGGTGATGCAAATCTCGTCAAAATCCACAACCGTGACTTGACCTACGCCGGAGCGCATGACGGACTCGGCGGCCCAAGATCCCACGCCCCCCAGTCCAATGATCATGACGTGAGAGTCCATGAGTTTTTTCATTTTGCGATCGCCGATGAGCCTGCCCATGCGATCAAAGCGGCGGTGGAGTTTGTAATTTTCGAGTTCGGCTGGGGTCATGTCAGAATGGACAGTATTTTGAACTTCGCTCATTTTTCTACAACTCCAATTTAAAAATCTCGTTCAACCGGTCCCGACTCCGCTGCAATACTTCGCTGGCCTGCTCAGATCGCAACCGACCCACTTCCTCCGCCACGTCCCAAAGGCTTGCTGGCTCGTTGAGAGCGTATCCCGGCGGAGGCTGATCCGGGCTATCGGATTCGAGAACAAATTGATTTGGACGAAGCGTTACCACGGCCCGCTTGAGAGATTCAAAACCTTTTCGGGCCACCGGGCCGCCGATCGAAAGTGTCAGCCCCAGCTCGCAATAGCGGCGAGCCAGCCCTGGCCCCCCGGTAAAGGCGTGAACAATGCCACCGCGACCCGCAGTGTCCGCGGTTTTTAGTTCGGCTATGGCTTCTTCGTGCGCATGGACGATATGCAGAACGAGCGGAAGACCGTGTTTTTTGGCCAAAATCAGCTGACTGCGAAAAACCCGCAGCTGCCGATCGCGACTCTCCTCGTGCGTTCGAGGCCCGTAATCCAAGCCCAACTCGCCCAGCCCCACCACGCGAGGGCTGCCGTTTTGCGTTGAAAGGGCGAGTCGTTGATCGAGTTCTGTGAGTGCCCGTTCGCAATCCTCATCACCCTTTTGGTCCACCCACCAGGGATGGAGACCAAAAGCTGGCAAAATCCCTTTCTCGCGGAAAGAAAGCTCCAGCTGCCGAGACCAATCGTCAGGCCCCACTCCCCCTTGAATAAAAAACTCAATACCTCGCGAGCGCGCACGAGCCATGACTTCATCGAGCACCGGAGCCAAGCGCGGATCGGCCAAGTGACAGTGGGCATCGATTAAGCTTTTCATTTTGAGCGGCGAAAATCCCACGGCGCCTTGGGTTTTTTATCCTGCCAGAGACCTCGTTTAGCTTCGCGCGCCTCCTGCTCCTTGACTGCATAAAGTTCGCGATCGGCTACGGGCTGGCTGCGTGCAAACTGTCGATAGTGCCACGCGCACCCCGATTCGACCTGCGCCAGATTGATGTCACGTCCCTCAAACACGATTTTTCCAAGCGTTCGCTCGTAGCGATCCGTTCCTCGTGTCTCGACTCGCACGGACTTTCCGGCAATCGATCGCGCAAGCTCCTCCCTACAAAAATTTCCGAAAGGCTGGCCTTTCTCTGGAGCGTCGATTCCCAGAAGCCTGATTTTGAGCTCCCTCATCTGCGCAGTCAAAAGCACAACGGTGTCCCCATCAGAGACGCGGACTACCTTGCCGATCTCAGCGGGAGCGTGTGAGTTCAGCTCGTGCGATTGATCCTCGGTTTGCGGGAGCATGAGTTCACGCAAGTGCGCGCACTGGGATCCGGCAAAAGCCAACGCCAGAATTACGAACGAACCCAGAAGTCTGTGGTTTTTGGAAAGTCGCGGTCGTAACTTGAAATCGCGACTCAAAGAGATTCGTCGCATCAGTCGAACTCAGGATTATTCACTCACCGCTCCGGCGTCGATCGGTAACTCCACACCGAACAATGTTCCGTCGTTCTTCGAACTTTCGACAAAAACCGTTCCGCCGTGTGCTTCGGCCAGAGACTTCACGATGATCAAACCTAAGCCCCAACCCGACTTCATCGTGCCCTTCATGTCCTGTTCAGAAACCCTTTGAAACGCCTCAAAGAGAAATTTTCTTTTGGATGGCGCAATGTAGCTGCCTCGGTTGTGAACCACGAGTCTGACGACCTCGCCCACTTTCTTAAGCCGGATCGTGATTTTTTGGCTCTTATCCCCGTACTTCAACGCATTGTTGACCAGATTTTCGAGAATTCTGCGAAGTTCTTCGCTTCCCCAGACTCCTTCTACGACCGGCTCGGCGCAATCCACTTGAAAACGATCGCCATGGATCGCGCTGAAATCCGCAATCGTCGTATCCAGCCACGACTTGAGCTCCATCGGCATCGGCTCAATAAAAAAACGTTGTCCTGCGCGGTAACGTTCCACATCCAAGAGGTCTCGCAGTAGACGTTCCGCGCGATTTACGCCATCGACAATCCGCTTGGGTGCAGTCTTTAACAAAGGAGCTCCCACCGGAGCGCGCATAATGAGCTCTGCACTCCCCTTTGCTACCGCCAAAACCCCGCGAAGATCATGCGCAAGCATCGAAATGAATTTTTCGCGCGACTCATGCTCCTTTTTGAGCTGGTCCGTTTTTTTGCGAAGACTCTTGCGCTCGGCGCTCACCCTTTTATGTGCGGTGATGTCCATGGACATGCCTAGCAAAAAAAGCGGCTTTCCGTTTGAATCGTAGATGGGAATTTTGCGGGTATGAAGATACCGAAGCCTGCCCTTGCTGTCGTGGATCTCTTCTTCGGGAATATCCAATGATTTACGACTCTTCATCACTTGACGATCGCGGTTCGTAAAAAAGTCCGCCTCTTTCTTCGGAAAAAAATCGTAGTCATTTTTTCCGATGAGCTGCTCGCGCTTGTAACCCAGAAGTTTTTCACCGGCTCGGTTGAAGGCCACGAAACGCAGAGATTCGGCCTCTTTGACGAAAACCATGTCTTCGATCGAATCCAAAACGCGCTCAATAAAACTACTCACTTGTCCGCGCTGGGGTTCAAGGATCTCAATGATGCGCGATTGCCCTTGAACGGTCGTCACACTTTTGACTCTCAGTCCACCCACTCCGAGATCTTTTCGGAGATGCTTAATGAGCGTTTCAGAATCCAAGGCCAGAAATTTTTTACGAGAAAGGCCTTTCCACTGAAGCGCAGCCGGGTTGACTCCGATGATTTTCTGCGAATTTCGAGAGCCCGCGACCAACCAGCAAGGATGCGGCACCGCATCGAGCAGGCGCCCGATGAGCGCCAGATCTGGATGCTGCTTTCGGATTTGAGTTATTTTTTGGGTAGCCATGATTTGAAACGGACTCAGCATAAGCAGTCCTCGGCCAATCTCAAAGCTTTCTCTTGCCGCACAGCTATGCGGTGATAGCCTGACTTTTACGGAAGCCCCTTTCATGCGCTTAGATCCAAAAATCACGGCGGATTTTGTCAGCCTCAAGTCCACTCGGAGCATACTTTTCTGGGGGGCTTTGATTTATTCCGGATTTTTTCCCATCATGCACCATTACGCCCCAAACAGTGGCGACTCGATCGCGATGCGACTGAGCGTATCGCTCCCTCTCCTCCTGCTTTTGGCCCTGACCCATCTGACAGAGTGGGCAAAAAAAGTGTTCATGGACCTTTTGCTGGGCGGTCTTTGCTGGCTGACCCTGAACTTTTTTATTCTTACCCATACCGCTCAGT
>CAMBEX010000199.1 GCA_945865865.1 Bdellovibrio sp. ZAP7 | reverse complement strand
AGGGCTCCGAGCTGGGTGCCGAGATAAGCCAAGAGCGAACCCGCGCAGGGAGCGAGCCCATACTTCAAAAGGACCTTCCATTCGGGCACACCGCGCGCGCGCGCACCGGGAGCAGCGCCTGCACCCAGGGTTTCGCGGACGCGTTCTCTGATTAAGCGTGACCAGAGTCCTGAAAAACCCAAGGAAAGGGCGAGAGCCGGAAGAGAAAGTGAGTAGCCTATTTCAAATAACGGGATCACAACGGCTAGGAGATAAATTAAAATAGGCCCTTTCCAAGGCATCGGTAGCGCAGCATTGAGAGAACCGTAGAAAGTACAAAAACGGTCGGCGCGCGAACCCGGGCTTGGCGCGGCCAAAAGTCCAAGCGCAACACTCACTAGAAGGGCGAGCGAAAGTGCCGCAAGGGTGAGTACGAGCGTGTTCTTAAATCTTTCTTGTAGAATGGGCGCAACCGGTTCGCGGCTGATAATCGAGCGCCCGAAGTCGCCACGCACCGCTCTCGCAAAGTCATGGGAGAGCGACTCGAGAAACGGGCGATCCAGGCCGAGTTCACTCGCCAGTGCCTCGCGCGGAACTGAGGTTCCGGTTTCGGCAACAAGAGTATCGAGAGGATCCCCCGGAAGAGCTCGAATCAATGCGCGACTGGCGCAAAAAAGAACCAAAAGAATCAGCAGAAAGCGCACAAGTCTTTTGCCCGCTCGGATTCCGAATGCGATCAATGACCCTCACCCAGAAACGCCCGTGCCTGTTTCTCAGAGACTTTTTCGACGATGGCATGCTGTGAGCGCATCTCGATACGAGTCGCTGCACCGGTATTTTCAACGTACCAAACGCTTTTTAGCCCGTTGTGGTCGACCAAGAGTTTGGTGGTCCCGGACTTCTGTGAAAACTCATCCGGCTTCTCCACGCGAATGTTGCCGGGAACAGCGCGAAAGGCGAGTTCCTGATTGTCCTCGAGCACCGCATGAAACGAAGCGCGGCTCTTTCCGGCTTTGAGTTGAATTCCTACCCAGACAGGAAAAAAAGACGAAAAAATATCCTTGTTGGCGATCACCCGCTTGATCGGTGGTGCGTCTTGAGTACCCTGTCGAATCTTGACCGCCAGGGCCTTGCCCGAAACATTGGCATCGATGGTCACTTCGTTGGTTCGGTACGCGGAATGAAAGTTAAAAAAGATCGGTCGGAGCTCGGGACCGTCCTCGGAAAAAGACCCGAGCTGTTCTTCGTTGATGAACCCTTCTTCTTGCTTCCACATACGCGACTGGACGTGCAGCCGGCCTTTTTTACGTTCCACTCGTTCGTTGTAATAGGCGTAGTGATAGTTGGGTTCAACATTCACTGTGTACCAATGATCCCAGAGTACCGTTGCCGTTGATTGCTGTGCGGCAGGCGCGGAGGCGGGTGGAGTTTTTTGGGTGCTGGCCTGGGCTGTCTCCGAGGCGGCGGATGGGCCCGCACCAAGAAGGGAGAGCGCCATTGCAGCAGCAGCCATGGCAGAAACAGCCCAACCGTTCTTGAAGAGTGTGTTTTTCATCGATTTTCCAGCCTTTTTTGCATGGTCGCGGTTAAAGCGGCTCCAGTTAGTACGACAACCCAGACGACATAGATCCACAAGAGGAGGATCGGAATCGCGGCAAGGCTGCCGTAGATCTTTCCGTAGCTGACGAGCTGACGGGTGTAGAAAGAATAACCGATTCGAGCGAGATTCCATATTCCAGAAGTCACAAAGGCCGACAGAAGTGCGGGCAGCCAATGGACCGGTCGATTGGGGATCCATTTGTAAGCTCCAAAAAAGAGCGCAACCGTGATGAGGTAGATTCCGATGCCGCTTGGAAGAAGTCTGGGTGTTGGAATCGTGGATGAAGTGGCGGCCCCCAACGCGAAAGCGAGAGCCAGCGGCCCGAGAGTGATGAAGAACCAATAGGTTGTCAGGCGGGTAAAGAAAGGCCGGGAGTTGGACGTCTTCCAGACTTGGTTGATGGCCTTTTCAACGCTGAAAAGCATGCTCATGCAGGTGAAGATCAAGCCGACAAAACCGCCGGCGCCCAGTGCGCCCGCGTGAATTTTTCCAATAAACGTCCGGATGGTTTGGACCGCCTGCCCACCTTGTGCTTCAGCGAGATTTGCGAGCACAAAGGGCTCAATCACACCGTAAAGTTTGTCGAGTCCTCCGAAGGCCTGGAATACGGCGAAGCTCATTGCAAGCAGAGGAACGATCGAGAGAATTGTCGTGTAGGCGAGGCTTGAGGCGACTAGTAGAATTTGGGCGTCTCTCATGTGGAGCCCGATTTCTCGAAAAAAGTCATTTGCGCTGCGGAGGAGGTCTTTTTTCATCATTTGCCGCTGTGATTAGGTGATTTGCTGAATGTTTTTCGGAACAAGCGCGCAAAATCTGGAGACTCAAAAATAATTCAAGGATCGCCATGAAGTTGTCGATACGAAAAATGGCATGCCAGGTGGATTATTCAGCAACGATCTTTTGGTTTACATCGGTTACGGGCTCCTCGGGCTGTCCGTCTTTCTGACTGCACGCATGCTGCTCCAAGAAGAGGAGAGTCGTGCTGCTGAGGAGAATCTTTCTTCACGCACTCAGAAGTCTTCAAATCCATTGGTGGCGGTGACCAAGCCGTTTTTTACCCGCTATTTTCTGCCGATGGTCAGGGGAAAAAATAAGTGGGACAAGCAGCGCCTGATCTATAAGCGAAAAATCATCTCGGGCGGGATCAAAGACGAGTTCACTCCGGATGAGTTCATTGCCTTCAAGATATTTTTGATTTTGTTTTTTCCAGTGGTTGGGACCGCTCTTAAGATCGGCGATTTTTTGGATCTGGAGGTTTGGCAGATTCTCGCTAGCGGCGCGGTGGGCTGGTTTTATCCCGATCTTTGGGTGGGATCTCGAATCAAGTCCCGGCAAAAAGAGGTGCGTCGAGCGATGCCGTTCATTGTCGATCTTTTGGCGCTCAGTACTGAGGCCGGCCTGGATTTCGTGGGAGCCATTGGCAAGGTCGTGGAGAAAGCTAAGCCGAGTCCGTTAGTTTTGGAGTTCGAACAATTTCTCAAGGAGATCAAGATCGGTTCTTCGCGTGCGGAGGCGCTTCGGGAGATGGCGATCCGAATCGACATGACGGAGATCAGCTCGTTTGTGGCGATCTTGATTTCTGCCGACCAGATGGGCGCGTCGATTGGAAAGATATTGAGACAACAATCCGATCAGATTCGTACCCAAAGGTTTGTGGCCGCCGAAAAGGCCGGTGCGGCCGCCTCACAGAAAATCCTGATTCCGCTGGTCTTTTTGATTTTGCCGGCGGTGATGCTGATGATTTTTGGACCTTTTTTCATTGAGTTTTTTAGCGGTGGTTAAAGCTAAGGCTTTGATCCTCATGGGGTAATTGGAATATGGGTCGCAAGCCGCGCACAGTTCGTGTTCATTCCCTCACAAATCAAGCGGTTATTGCCGATAAGTGCCATGTGGCGGAGCGTTTTGTGGACCGCCTCAGAGGATTGATCGGCAGAACGCATCTTGCGCTGGGTGAGGGCATGTTGTTTCCGCGATGTAACAACATCCATACCTGGTTCATGCGTATGTCGATCGATGTGGTTTTTGTTCACGCCAAGAAATACGGCGGGGGTGAATCCATTTGGGTCGTTTCCTCGGTGCGCGAATGCGTGTCACCGTGGCGCGTGCTTCCTTTGATGGATGGAGACAGTACTGAAACGCTCGAGCTTCCGGAAGGGACTGTCCGGAGGTGCGTCATTAACGTGGGGGACGAGCTATGTATAAGCTGACGGTCGTCTCGGGGCCGAACCGTGGAACGAGTTTTCCGGTTCAGCAGGGCGAGATCACCATCGGAAGACAGGCCGGAAATTCTGTCGTGTTGCAGAATTCCAAGGTCTCCAAGCTCCATTGTTTGCTCGTTGTCAATAACGAGACTGTCGAAGTGCGTGATAAGGGGAGTTCGAACGGAACTTTCGTCAACGGCGTGTTGCTCCGAAACTCTCGCTCCAT
>CAMBEX010000198.1 GCA_945865865.1 Bdellovibrio sp. ZAP7 | reverse complement strand
GAGGCCTTATGAAAAACCAGAAGATCAGTTTTCCATTCACCGCAATTTCCACACTACTGTCCGTGGCTACACAGACGTCCTACGCTTTTGACCTGAATCCAACATCACCCCACGTCGGTCCAAGTGCCGGTACGCTTGAACCCGCAAACATTGCCTTCAAGCGCGAGAAGTTAGGTTTCAACCCAAAGACGGCCCTTAGAACCCTCAATGAACTCGCAAAAGCCGGCAGTGAAGGTTTCAATGAAGAGGGAGTGATTGCGATCCCTCAAGAATCCCTCAAACCAATCCTGATGGCCACTGCCGCCGACGAACTTCGCATCGAAATCGTCGATCAGAACGAAAGCCAAAGCCAACTGATGATTCGAATTCGCGAGCGCTCGCACCGCATTCCGGTCCTGACCCAGGATCAGGCTCATTCGTTCCAGGAACTCGCCCGACAGCTCAAGGTCATGTGCGACATGAGCGACGCCATCATCCGCTAGTGAGGTCCCCATCATGTTGAAGTCACTCACACGCGTACCAACGATTCAGCCACTAGAAATATTTTCCGCTCGCCTGCTCGGGGAAATTTTCAGATTTCCACTGCTCACGGAGTTGAAAACGGGTTTTAGCCAAGGACGGCTGGTGTATCCCTACTTTCGAGTAGCTCTGAAAGGTGCAATTCTGGAGAAGGTCTCACTGCAGCCCACTCCACGCGAGGTCATGAATGCGTGGCGAAATGGGGCAACACTGATCTTTCAATTCATGGAGCGAATATTTCCATCAGTAACTCAAAGTGTACGTGCGCTTGAAGCTCGCTCCGGAAGACACTGCCACGCCACTGCTTATTTGACCCCCGCGGAAAACCAAGCGTTTCCAGCTCACACGGACTCACACGATGCGCTGATTGTTCAAGTGCTGGGCTCAAAGCGATGGACTATCTGGGACGGAATCCCAGACTGCATCGAAATGACGAGCCTCGACCCATACGTAAAGCCAAGCCATGACTTGATCCTGCGTGAGGGTGACTGCCTTTACGTGCCCGCCGGTACGATTCATCGAGTAAGAGCGGAGGGCCAGGCGTCCTATCATGTAACAATCGGCGTTCACGACATTCCGGCGAGAGCGCCATGAACCTTCTTGAGAAAATCGCCAACGAGCTTTGTCAAAAGTTGAATGTCGAAATTCCGGAAGCTTGCGTGTTCATCAGTGGATCGCTCCTTTTTGGAGATGCGGATTCATTTTCCGACATCGACATTGCCATCATCCTTCCTACAAAATCCCTTGCGCAAGAGGATGTACGGGCCACCTGCGAAGCCCTGCTTCGAATCGGTTCCGAAGACCTGCTCAAGTCCGCTGAATCGACGGGGCCCTGTGGTTACCAAACCCTCAGTTTTCGCTATCAGGGCGTAAAAGTGGACGCTCCAATTTGGGCATATGAAGAACTCGAACTTTTGCTGGAACTCCAACACGCAGGAAAATCCGTATCCATGACTTCGCTGCTGATGGCTGAAATCATCAACAAGGCAAGAACTCCGACGGTGAAATCCGGGTTGATGCTCTGGAGACTTAAGGCGGCAACTCACGACTTTTCCGATGAGCTGTTGAATGCGACTGTAAAGACGTTTAGACCGCTGATTCAGCTCGACCACCTCAGAAAACAAATCGCTCGAAATCGTCTTCCTGAATTCTATTTTGGTCTCTATCGCGATGTGCAGTTGATCTCTGCGATCATTGCGGCAGCAGATCGTCAGTATTTTTGTGGCCTGAAACGTCCTCATTCTTTAGGAACGAAAAACACCTGGCTTCCCGAGGGCGTGGGCCCGTCTTGGCCAAACACTATTTTTCAAAACAAGCCTGACGCCGCATTGTTTCTACTTGAGCGCGTGATCAGGCAAATCGACGATCACTTTCCAATTTGGAGGCCCCATGTTTGAGCCAGCCAATCACTTAAAGGGAGAACGGGTATTTTTGCGTTCGCCGTTACCTGCAGATCTCGAGCAGATCTTCGCGATGTCTCGGCGCAATCAAGAACGGTTGCGCCCGTTTCTCGCCTGGGCATCCAAGCCGGTGACACTCGACTCGGCACAAAGTCTGATCTCTTCGCTCCCAAAGCTTCGTGAGGAACGGCGAGCATTTCATTATCTCATCCTCTTTGACGGTAATGCAGTGGGCGCGATCTCGGCTCATTCGATTGATCAACCTAAGCGGTCCTGCGAGCTTGGGTTCTGGATAGAAAAAGACTTCGAAGGAAAAGGGATCGTCAGTGAAGCCGTGACTGTTTTTGAGCGCGAACTTTTTCGTGTCGAGTTTGAGAGGATTGTCTTATCGGCCAGCGAGCACAACTTCCGTTCGGCGGCTGTCGCTAGGCGCCTGGGTTTCACTTTTGTTGCACGGCGGGAAAAGGCTCGTTGCGATCAGGAACGATGGGTGGACCTCCTGGTGTTCGAGAAGCGAAAATAAACGCTCGCTCAATCGAAGCCTATTCATCCTGAGTTCTTCCTCACTCACTTCCGAATCCTAAACTCCCCGCCGAACTCCTCGACGGAGAACTCTTCAGGGTTCAGATCCTGGCCCGTGAGCTGATTCAGCCTGACTGGAAACCGCAGCCCTTTTTTGAGCGCACCTTCGAAGTTTTCGAGAACTTCCGCCCCTGCGGCCGCTAAAACCTCGACCTTGCCATCCGGAAGATTTCTCACGTAGCCCGAAAGACCTTCAAATTTACCTGCAATTTTATTGACTTGCGCGCGGCACCCGACTCCTTGGACCCGACCCTCGAGGAGCCAACGCCGAATGATTGAATGATTGCTCATGCTATTCCCTCGCTCACTCTGTCCCATCGTGCAGGTCGCCCAATCGAGCTCCCCACTCGCCCCTCAAGAAAAATCAAAAAAACCCTGTCACAACGCCGCCGAATTGCTTGACACTCCGATACGTTTCGGGCAATTTGCCTCACCTATGTACGCAGTCATTGAGAGTGGAAGCAAACAGTATCGTGTTCAACCCGGCGACATCATTCAGGTCGAGAAACTCGAAGGCGCCGACGGCGCTGCCGTAAAATTCGACAAGATTCTTTTCGCGAGCAAAGCCTCTGGTGACGATTCCCAGATCTGGCTCGGTAAACCTTACCTCAGCGGCGCCGCCGTCGAGGCTGAAGTGGTCGGACAAGGCCGTGGCGAAAAAATCCTCATCGTCAAGATGAAGCGCCGCAAGCAATACCGCCGGACCCAAGGTCATCGTCAAGAACAAACCCAACTTTTGATCACCTCTGTCGCCAACGGCGCAGGTGATTCTGTCAGCATGAGCGCCGAAGACAAAAAGGCCAAGCTGGCAAAATTCGTCACCAACCTCACACCCAAAGGGGCAGCTTTCACACCCAAGACTTTGGGTTCACGCAAGCGCCTCTCGGCCGCACATAAAACCGCTGCCAAGGCTCCGGCGAAGACCGCCACCAAAAGCCCTGCCAAGAAGTCTACGGCTAAGGCATAAGGAGATTCTAAGTCATGGCACATAAAAAAGCCGGTGGTAGCACCAAAAACGGACGCGAAAGTAATCCTAAGATGCGCGGAGTGAAGCGCTTTGGTGGCCAGGCCGTGAACGCGGGTGAGATCCTCGTTCGCCAGGTCGGCACCAAGTTTCACGCAGGTCGCAACGTCGGCCTCGGCCGTGACTTCACCCTGTATGCCATGGTCGAAGGCGTCGTGAAGTTCGAACGCTACGACAAGAAGCGTAAGCAGGTTTCGGTTTACCCCGCCGCCTAAGGCGCAAGGGTCACCCGATTCAGCCCGCGATCTAAACAAAATCTCAATAAGTAAGCCATACGCGTAGCGAAAGCTGCGCGTTGGTGTTTTAGGCGTTAATAAAATGCGTTTTATCGATGAAGCCAGAATTAAGATCTCTGCGGGCAAGGGCGGCCCTGGATGCGTGGCATTTCGTCGCGAAAAGTTCGAGCCCCGCGGCGGTCCCAATGGCGGCGACGGCGGCGACGGTGGTTTCGTGAGATTCACCGCCTCAAGCAACCTGAGCACTCTGCAAGACTTTCGATTCAAGCGCGTTTACACCGCTGAAAACGGCCGCCATGGACAAGGTTCCAACAAGGCCGGAAAAGACGGCATATCCATCGAAATCAAAATCCCGGTAGGTACTCTGGTTCGCGATACCGACTCGGGAGATCTCTTGATTGAATTC
>CAMBEX010000197.1 GCA_945865865.1 Bdellovibrio sp. ZAP7 | reverse complement strand
AGAGGCAGGCTCTGAGTATTTCAATCCTGCTTTGAATTTGGGCTATGAACGCAACGATGCTTCGGGTTCGTCGTACTCTTACTCAGTGGTCAGCGCGAGTCTCCAAAACACACTTCGGCTTCGGGGTGCGCAGCAACTCAAAATAGGCTTGGATTATTCATCGACCGACTACTTCGAAGACACGGCCGGCAGAAGCGACACGAACTTGACGTACAAGCTGGGTTGGGTCAAACCGGTCACACCGGCCTGGTCAATGGTCGCGGATTTTTCGCTGATCTCAAATAGCTCGAGTATCGCGGAATCCTATAATTACAGCCGTTATAACAGTGCATTTGGCATTTCCTGGAATCTCTAGAGCTTCACTTAATTTCGTCACTGAATTTCATCAAGCCCGCCGCCAGTCCTGCCGATCAAATAAAGAGCGATCCTCATGCGTAACGCCCACAAGGAATTGGGCCTACATTTATGCGAAACGGCTTTGATGGCTTACAAACGGATTTGTTCGAGGGACTGACGCCACTGGTGCGGTCTTCTTTTTCAACAGCCCCCCGGCAGCATATTTACGTCGAGCAATTGACTCGAGCGACACGTGAGTTGGTCGCCCTAGATAAATCCTCAAAAAATCCCGACCGAACGGCGCGACTCGAATCGCTCTCGCGAGAAATCTTTTCGATCTCCCAGGCCATGAGTCGCCCGACCTTGCATGGAGTCTTTGCTGAAGTCGAGCGAGGTGTTTGCGCGATCGGAAACTGGTTTGGGCAAAAGATCTCGATCGAGTTTCTTGGCGCCGATACCGGTGTGGACGAAGAGATCGTGGATCGAGTGCGGCAGAGTCTCGTCGAAGCGCTTTGTGCCCTGGTGAGCGGAGTGCGCGATCGCTCATCTGAAAACGGGCTGCAAAAAACAGCCGAACTATCACTCCAAGTCCGCTGCTTTATCCGTGGAAAACACCTGGTCGCACAGCTCGGGTGCGCGAACGTGTCGATTGACTCGGACGTTTTCGAGAGGGTTCGAGCGCGTGCGAGTCAGGTGATCTGGGCAAGCCAGGGATTATGGCTTGAATTTCCGATGAAGCTTGCCGCAGTCGAAGCGTTCGGCTTTGTCGCCTCCGGCAAAAGATTTGTTCTTCCGCTGGATCAGGTTGAGCGCGTGGTGGCCTTGCACACGTCGGACCTGAGTTTTGTGCGCGGGCAGGGGCAAATTTTAACGGTTGGAGAAGTCCAGTACACCGTGATGCATCCGCTCGAAACTGGCGGGGTGTCATCGGACACTGCCCCTCCCTCGTTTGCATTATTGCTCAATCATCGCGGCAGAAATTTTTCGTTTCTCGTAAATGACATCGAGAAGCCGCAGCTGATCTCTGCCTCAGAGATTCCGGGTTCTTTCGCGGATTTTTTGGATCTGAACGAGCGCCTGTCTTCTAGCGCCGTGGAGGCGTTGCACCCGGATGAGCGGAAAGCGCTCGCCGGAGTCGCCTAATTCAAAGTCGTATTTTTTTGGAGTTCTTGAAATGTGCCCGAGAGAGGCGCCCCAAAATCCTATTGAGAAACAGCCACAAACGTTGCCAACAACGAGAAGAAAGTCAAAACAGAGAGAAGTTTCATAGTGTGAGGACTCCTTTAAAGTAGAGTAAATCGATCAAGTATTAGGGTCAAGTCTTTTCCTTGAGCTCTCTGATTTCCTGTGTTCAGATGTGGGCTCCGAATGCCACTGCATCCTGCTGAAATTAAAAAGAAAAGACTCATTTTCAGGCTGAGCAGCCTGGGGGATGTAGTGCTCGCTTGCTCGGCGCTTGAAGTCGCTCCGCCCCAGGGTACGACCTTTGAAACGGACTGGGTCGTGTCACGCGAGTTTGCTCCCTTGCTGGAGGGGCATCCTCGGCTTCGAAAAGTCTGGAGCTTTGATCGGCGCGCGGGGTTGGTTTCGTGGATCAGACTCTGCCATGAGCTTTGGCGCGAAGGATACGACGAGGTTTTAGATCTGCATTCCAGCTTGCGAACTGCCGTGGCGCGCTGGCTCTGGCGGTTGTGGAATCTTCGCGGTTCAGTGTACCGGCAGCGCTGGCCCCGCTGGAGGGTGATCTCCAAGAGTCGGTTTCGATTGTATGGAATGTTTTTGCTGAAATCGCTCTGGCCAGAGACTCTTCGCCCGCAAGGATCATGGACTGAAAATTTTGCGAAGCTCGCAGGTGGAACGGGGCAGGAACGCCCGCGACTTGCGCACCTGACTGGACCGTTCGATTTCACGGTGCCGAGCGAGCCTTATTTTTGTGTGATGCCGGGTTCGGCATGGCCAGGAAAACGGTGGCCAGTAGAGCGGTTCGTCGAGGTCCTTCAAGAGGTTCAGTCAAAAATGGGATTGCTTCCAGTGATCCTGGGCACCCAGAAAGACCTCGCATCCGTTGAGTTGTGTAAACATCTTGCCCTCAAAAAAATCCCGCATTTTTCGGGAGTAGGGCGCTTGAGTCTCGTTGAAAATGCGAAAGTTCTCGGAGCTTCTCGTGGCTATCTCGGAAATGACACCGGACTGGCTCATGTCGCTGAGGCGGTGGGTGTTCCAGCTTTGGTCATTTTTGGACCCACCGTTCCGGAGATGGGATTTGCGCCCTGGAAAAAACAAAGCGTGAGCGTGGGGTCGAGTTTAGGGTGTCGCCCCTGCGGCAAGGATGGGCGTTTTTGTTACCGCATCTTGGATCGTTATGCTTGCCTGCGATCCGTTGAAGCGAAGTCCGTCTCGTCATCCCTAAACTCTATGCTTAAGAGAGAGCCTGAGGTTCTTTCGTGAGGATTTGCGGAGCAGCCTATCGATTTTTCGTGGGCGGGATTCTTCGAAACGCCTTGCTGATTTTTATTCCCTCGGAGCGCGCAAGGTCCGCTGACGAAAAGCGCCTCGAGTCGACGGCTTTGGTTGCCGATTCGCTCAAGTCCCCACTGTATTGGATTCACGCATCGAGCGTGGGGGAGCTTGAGTCTTTGTGGAATCCGGCCCTTTTACTGGCAGAAAAAACGGGTGCAAACGGAATTTCCGCTCGTTTTGTTTTAACGGTCTTTAGTCCGTCAGCAAGGACTCGAATTGAGGCACTCGCAACTGAGATGTCCGCTCGCGGAGCGAAAATTTTGTATTCCGGATACTCGCCGTTTGAGGGGCGTTGGCAAAGAGTTCTCGCTCGGCTCAAGCCGTGTCAGCTCCTGACCGCAAAGTATGAGGCGTGGCCTGAGCTTTGGGCTTCGGCGGTTGAACATTCCGTTGCGATCACAGTAGTAGGTGCCCGCCTTCGGCGATCGCTCCAGGTTGCAAAAAAGTTTTGTCTGGTTTGGATGAGAAAACTTCCGGAGCTACAGTTTTTAACCTCAAATCAGACGGATTCTGACGAACTTAAGCGCGAGTTTCCGACCGCCAGGGTTTTTTTGACTGGAGAGCCGCGGTGGGACCGCGTTCAGTCCCGAATGCTTCAAGGTAACGCTGAGGCTCAACTTCGGGTCGAGCGTTTCAAAGATTTTCCCAGACCCTGGGGGGTTTTTGGAAGTGCTTGGACTGAGGACTTCTTGAAGTGGGGGCCGACGATCCGGAAATTCCGGGGGACACTTTGGATCGTCCCGCATCGCGTGGAGCTCGTTTATATCGCCGAAGTAGAAAAAATCCTGGCCCACCTCGCGATCACCGCGACCCGGACCCTGGGTGGCGCAGCCGACGGAGCTTGCGGAGTTCCTGTGAGTGAGCCTGCTTGCGTGCTGGTCAACGAGATGGGGTTTCTATCGGAACTCTACGCTCACGCGGATTGGGCATACGTGGGGGGCGGGTTCGGAGCGGGGGTGCACAGCACGATTGAACCTGCGATCATGGGTATTCCGCTCTCCTGTGGCCCTCGTTCGGTCGAAAAATTTGCCGAGATTTCCGAGCTCACGCGTGCGGGACAGCTTCAAATTTTGAGTAAAAAAGCCGATTTTTTAGAATTTATCGAAACCGCAAATGCCTCGAGTTCTGTTGCTGCCGAGGCCCTCGCAAGCCGGAAGCTTCAGTGGAAGTCGCAGGTGCTGGCGCGTATGGGGGCAAGCGAGACCGTTGCTCGCGCGATCCTGGGTTTTCAGGCCGAAAAGGACATGTTAGCGTAAATACTATGGCAAATCAGAATCTTGGATTCGAATCGCTCATCCGTTTGCGTATGAGTTCACAGGATGCCCATTACGCCGGAGGCCT
>CAMBEX010000196.1 GCA_945865865.1 Bdellovibrio sp. ZAP7 | reverse complement strand
CCCAGTCTTCGTTCAAGACGACTTCGCCATTGAACTGACTGATCGCGCCAGTGACGCGCTCTTGAAGCGTCTTGAGCGCCTCGTCCGAAAGTTCGGCGCGAGTGATAAACGTAGTTTCGTAACCCGGAATTTTTCCGAGAGCTTTAGATGTTTCCACAGTTCCTCCTTGTGAATGATGCGCCCGCTCAAGCTAAAAAAGCCGAACGCAAAAGCCCGAAAAGAATCGAAACTCCCCTCGAGCAAGGTTTTTTTCGGGTATAGCACAAGCTTCTGACCGCGAAACCTCAAATTTTAAGAAATCAGGCCGAAGTCGACGAATACTTACGTCCGTGATCGCCCAACCAGTGGGCCGGCGCCAGGATCCGGGGACTCTGGAACACTCGGTTTCCGTCCCAGCCCTTTAAGAGCCATCCAATGAACCACCCAAATCGCCCCCTCATAAAGGACGATCAGCGGAGCCATGAGCATCAGCATGGAAACGGCATCGGGAGGAGCAAAGAGAGCCGACATGACGGTAATGATCAGGACCGCGGTGCGTCGATGGGCCCGGAGCGTCGATGAATCAACCACCCCTAATGCGCCCAAAAGGCAAACCAATACAGGTGTTTCAAAAGCCAAACCAAAGAGAAGCATCAGCTTGAGCACCGTGCTGTAATAGGAGTCCATCGTGAGCAGGGGGACGTCTGCGGGTCCCCCATAGGTCACGAAATATTTGAAACCCACCGGAAAAAGCACCCCATAGGCAAAGGCCGCCCCACCTATGAAAAAAAACGTGGCTCCGGCGATAAACGGCACCACAAGCTTTCGCTCTCGAGCGTAAAGGCCTGGCGCCACAAAACGCCAAATTTCGTACAAAAAATAGGGCGAAAACAAAAACAGGGAGGCATAACCAGCGATCTTGAGATGGGTCATAAAACCCTCAAAAAGGCTGGTAAAATAGAGCTTTTGCTGATTAGGCGGAAGGGCCTGAAACAAGGGCCGACGCAGAAATTCAAGAATAGGCTCGGCAACAAAATAACAACCGGCAAAGCCCCCCATGAATACGTAGAGGCACCGCATGAGACGAGCCCTCAGCTCATCGGCGTGTTCAAAAAAACCCATCTTTAAACCCATCTTTGGCATTGGGTTTTTGGGGTGCTGATTAAAATCCTCTTGAGCCATAGTGCTGTGAGGGTAATATGCCCAGCATTGAAAGGGTGTCAACGACATGAAATCTCGAAACCTGATTGGAATTTTTTTGGTCCTGGTCATCGGCGGAGGAGCTGCTTTTTTTCTGTCCCGCACCCCATTTCAAGCCGAGACGCCTGTTGCCCCTACCGAGCCCCAGACAGCTCCCACAACCGCCCTGAGCGAGGAACCGAAAATGAGTACCGCACAAGCAGATATGACCGTTGATGCCACTGGCCTTTCAAAGACGACCGTGACCCTCGAGACCACCCAAGGCGTGATCAAGTTCAAGTTCTACCCCAAAGATGCACCTGCTACTTCCGCTCGAATTGCCGAGCTGGTCGGCAAGGGATTTTACAATGGCCTCAAATTTCATCGCGTGGTGCCAGGCTTTGTCGTCCAGGGTGGCGACCCCTCCGGCACGGGCGCAGGCGGGAGCGGCCAGAAACTTTCCGCGGAATTCAACGCGCGCAAGCATATTGAAGGCACCGTGGCCATGGCCCGTTCGCAGGACCCAAACTCAGCAGATTCGCAGTTTTATATCTCACTCGGCCGTCACCCACACCTCGACGGGTCCTACACCGTATTTGGAATGGTGACTGAAGGAATGGACGTCGCGCGCAAAATCCAGCCCGGCGACAAGATGACTTCAGTTTCGATCGACTAAAGGGTTGAGTCGCTTTACTGGTACGACTTTTTTACGGTTTCGTTTGGAAGGATGCCCGCTTCTTGGAGGGCACGAGCCAGGCGTTCGCTCTTGGTATGTAGCCAAAGATCATAAAGCCTGAGCAGGTCTTTTTCGGTTTTTTTGGCCGTTTTGTCGCTTACCATGGCGAGCAGGTCCACAAAGACCGCAAACTTCTTAGCAAGCTCCGCATAGAGTCGCTGCAAGCCACGCTCCTCCTGGCGAGCGGCCACTTGCCGGTAAGCGCTTTCGCCCAAACCAATGTAATAATCCACGTTAACGACTTTGCGAGTCAGGCTGTCCTGAAAAAAACCGGCCGTATAAAGCGAAACATCGCCCACATGACGAAAAAGCGAGCTCTGATCCGCCGGGCGAGGCTGATCCAGCGCCTCTTTGATCATCAATGCAAGGGGCTCCTGACGGACATTGCCATCAGCATCTCGAGTGTAGAGGCTTTCGCTCGTGATAAATCGATTAAGGAGATTAACGAGGTAAAACTCGACCTCCGGTGCGACTCGCACTTTTTGGCGTGTCAACGCATCGGTGATCAGTTCGTAAAAATACTCCTGAGGCTGCGCCACCAAAGTCAGGTTCGAATTAGGCCCCGTCATGCGCCCTGTCCCTCCTCCTGGTTTTTGAGCCAAAAGGCTCACTAGGTTTATCGTCGGCCCTCGGGGCGAACTTTAAACCCTCTCACTATAATAATGTTAGCTGGCTTGTAGGGAGAGTCAAATTGCGGAATCCTGGGCATGGGTCAGGACTGACACTGGGGCAGGCGGCACAACCCCACTTGTTCGGGTCGAAAAACCGACAATATTCCGACACTCCAATTCCAATGCACCCCAGACCCGTGTTAGGATTTTTTCAGCCTCTATGAAGAGATCCAGTGGTTTCGCCACCTTTTTGAATGCGGTCCGGAAGCGCGCTACGCTGGGCACCCTCGCATTTCTCAGCCTGACGTTTTTTCTGGGTTTGACCCTGGGTTTACCCATAATGGCGGCACTGGCCGAGCCGCCGATAGCTGAAATCCGCGTACGCCTTTTCGGTCAGCCCTGCATACTGGCGGGGCCACTTCCCGAAACTTCTCTGAAAAATATCCACTCCATCAGTCCAGAGCAACTCCCCGCGCCCGAAAGCATCACTGCCGTGAAACAGGCTCTCGAAACCTTGCGAAAGTCTGCTGCCGTTCCACATGCATTGGATACGTATCGCGAACAGCTTCAGAAAAGACTGGCAAGCCTGCTTGTCTTTTTCGAGGGAGTAAAGGACCTCAAAAAATCCGGAAAAGCCGACTCGTTGCTCAAAAACCTCAAAGCGCATCTCTCTGAAAAAAGGGTCAAGGAACTTGAACCCCTCGCCAGAAAGCTGGAGAGTCGCGCACCTGATCCTGCTGCTTCGTCGCAGCTCCATGACCTTTTCTTAGAATCACTCCCCACCGATCCCGAGGAGGAGTTTCACAGAGCCATTCGCCAGATTCGCGTCAACTACCTCTGCTCATTTGAGGAGCTCGGTGAGGAACCCGGCGAAGAGCCGGGTGGGACTTAACCCACTACGCTCGTCACTTGGTGCGGCTCCAGCAGAAAACGCCTGCAAACGCGCTGAACATCCTTCGCGCTGACGGAACGGACTTTCCGAATCGCCTCGGCCTCGCTATCGGGTTTAAGTCCGTAGATGGCCTCAAGTCCGTAGAAAGAAGCAAGCGACGAGTCACTCTGAAGATCCATCGCCCTGCGGCCCAGGAAAAATTCCTGCGCTCTTTTTATCTCAGAGGCGCTGGGGCCTTTTTCGGCCAAACGTTCAAGCACATGACGAATCCCAGCGAGCGCTTCGTCCTTTTTTTGCGGTGAGCACGCGATATAAGTGCCGACATATCCAGGTTCCACGCCTTCAAATGAAACGGGCGCCACGGTGTAGGCAAGGCTCTTTTTTTCTCGCAGCTCAATGAAAAGCCTGCCGCTTTGCCCGCCCAGAATGGTCGAAATCATTCGCATCGCATTTCGATCCGGCGAACCCATTGCGAGACCGAGTCCTCCCACCAGAATGTGCAACTGCTCACGTCCGAGTGCACGCTCCACCCATCTCGGGCCTTTGAGCGCAAGTTCTGCCGCAACTGACGACGAAGGTCCGCGGAAATCAGGCACAGCAAGAAGTGCGCGATCGAGACTTGCCAAAAAATGATCAAGGTTGGCTCTCGAAATAGCACCGACTACCGAAACAACGAGGCGATCCGGTCTGATCCACGCGCGGTGAAAAGCCCGGAGCTTCTCGGCATCAATCGTCTTGAGGCTCTCAAGGGATCCTGTCGTCAATTTGCCGTATGGGTGATTTTCGAAAAGAGTTTCAAGAAAGAGCTTCGAACAAAGATGCGATGAA
>CAMBEX010000195.1 GCA_945865865.1 Bdellovibrio sp. ZAP7 | reverse complement strand
ATTTTGTGCAAAAGTTCGAGAGCCACTTTTCCGTTTTCAGCAAGGGTAGTCGGATAGCCCTCGAGTTCGAGGAGACTTTTCAGAGTGCTGCTGATTTCGGGTTCGTCCTCGATGACAAGGATGCTCGCGCAGGGCATCCTGACCAGGGGTGCAAGCGTGAGGCCGACTATTCGTGAAGTTCTGGCAGCTCATTCTTGCGCTTGGCGCCAAAGTGATAGCTGTAACCCACTCCCATCAAGAAATCCGGTTGCAGCGAGCCGTCGAGTTGCGGAATTTCTTCGGCGGCGTAAATGTAAAATTCCCACGCGCCGCTTTCTGCCTGGTAGTTGAAGCTGAGCTGAATCACCTTTGACGGATTTTCTGATGCTGGATTGCTCGGGTAACTGATGTGGATCGATGAGTAACGCAGTCCGGCCGAGAAATAAAAACCGCCCGCTTTTCCGGGATCAACGACAAAGCCCGCAAAAAAATCATAGGTCAGGCGCCGCACATCCAAGTTGCTCGCGTTAAAATCCTCTTGCGTCAGGTTTTGAAAACCCACGGAGGCCGACGCGATGAGCTTGAACCAATTTGTCAGATGCTTGGAGTAACCCAGCGTGAGGCCCGCTCCAAAAGTATCAAACGGGAGGCCGCTGAGCGGAATCCGAAACGAAGCCTTGAGCGAGAGATTGGGCGTAAAGGTGCCGCGCTTTTCTTCGAGGAGCTGAATCTTCGCAAAGAGATCAGCGCCCGCCAGATAAATCTGACCGTCGCGTCCCACGATCACCGTCTTGTTGTTTCCGATCGTCCCGCCGTAGGGCTGGCCGGCAGGTGGAAAATGGTTAGGCGAGTTTCCTTCCCACTTGTGAAAGGCTGCAAGAAAGATCTCCATTTCGTTTTCTTCGCGGTCCATGTAGGCGCGCACAATCGCGCCGGCTTCTATTTTATAACCGCGAACACGAAAGCCTTGAGTGAGCATGACTTGCAGCACGTTTCCGTTCATGTAGAGCAGATCGGGATTGACTCCTTGGCTCGTCGGTCGGTGCTCTACGGGGCCCGAAATACTTCCATCATGAAAGTGGCGATTGAATTCGCCGTAAGACGCTACCGATACATCGACGCGCACGCCCTCGACCACTTGGTCGTCATTGCTGCCGAGAGGTTGAAGGTACAAGCGCCCGCCCGCGGCGTTGGGGTTGTGCATCTCCGGAAAACGATGAATGACCTCGTTAGGGCGATTTTCTAGCGGGTTTTCGTCAGTTTTTGAAAGGGTCGGAAACGACGCAGCCGGTACTTGAGTCTGAGAAAGGCCTAGGTTTAAAAAGTCACTGGGTGTCCCCGCTAAACTCTTCGCACGTTCGCGCGTGAGACCCAGGTCGTAAGAAAACAAGATCGAGTTATCCAGGAGGCGGTTCGTCAACTTCTTGCTGCAGCCTTCGTAAATCTCGGTCTTAAGCTGGGTCTCGATGCGATTGAGAGTGCGCGCGTCCGAAAATGGCAGCGTCTCGACAGCGGCCCGTTCTTCGGTCAGGAGTAATAAGACGTGCTCTTTTTTGAGCTCATCACTGAAATTGAGGTTTGGAATAAGTACCGAATCCAAAGGTGCCATAAGCGCAAACTGAGCTTCAAGTGACGTGACGCCCTCAGGAAGTCCGGAGGTTTTCTGTGGCCAAGAGATGGATTTTTCGCGGACCACGGCGCCGTGCTGCTCGGCCAGATGAGTGATCTGTGCTTGAAGCTCGCGTCGGAGTGAGTTGAGTGCCGCAAGCGTGTGCGAGGTGTTCTCTCCAGTGGAATTCAAGCGAGACATCGCGGTCTCTTGAATTACGCGAGACTCGTTGAGAAACGACTGCGAGGAGCGGCCCTCGGAAAATTCAATGTCCATCCAAGTGATGCGAGTAGGTTGAATTTTGAATTCAGCAGCATGGCTTTCGTAGAAGTCCCGCATCGCGCCCGGAGAGATATTTTGTAACTTTGCGATGCAGCTGGGAGAATTTTCTACCAAGAGTTCGTTCAGAACTTTTTGACGAGTTCGCAGGCGGTAAGGGGCCGTGAGTTGCTGGCTGAGCTGATTTTCAAATTCAACAAAGCTCTCAGGGAGCGCGGTGATCTGAAGCGGAGTGGGACTCCACTCTCCAGCATTCTTTGAGGTGGCTTTAAAAATCGCCCGAAGAGCCTCGCGGCCGGACTCCGAACGCGGCTTGGATTTCCAGTCGACATTTAAAATGGGCAAAAGGGGCAATTGCGGCTGGGGCGCTGTCGCGCCGAGGCGGCTTCGGATTTCTTGATAGCGCTGTTCAGCGGAGCTGCTTTCTAGTGCGCTAGAGAGGGAGGGTGCTGAGTTTTGATCTAAAAATATCTCAGCCGCATAGCGGGTCCGGTAGGCCGGAACTTTTTCAAAATAGCCGCGTTGTTGCGATTCGATATCCAGTTTTCTGGCGAGCGCGGCGTTCACGAGCAGCGCATCATAACGATCGGGCTGCGCGGTACGATTGAGGCCGGGGGCAAGGCGCTCGAACTCGGAACTCAAAAGAACATCGTTTGAAGCTGGATAAATCGGCGTTTTGCTGGTGGCTGCGTCCCTGGCAAAGACCTGACCCAGTGTTCGATTCTCATGGATTAAGGTGGGCTCGGAGCCTTGTGCGACTGGGGCGGCATAAACAAAAGAGACGGCCAATAAAAAGGGTGGAAGGTAATTCCTAACCAAACTCTGAAGTGAGCCAGCCTGGGACTGCGATAACGTATTGAAGAAATCCACGAACTCTCCCGGTTTAGAATGCAACTGCTGCCAATGCTTCAAAGGTTGGCAGTGAGTAGCTCACCGGGGAGGGTTGGGCAAGGAGATTATGACGCCCTGCGGCGACGATCAGGGCGGTTCTTGGGTAGTAAAATCATTATGGTAGAAGCCTCGAAGTTACCCTACAAAAGAGCAAAGTTTAGGCCGCGGTGAGGCGTATAAACGATGAGAAATCAGTTCAGAAAAGGACTCCAAGTGACTGAAATAGCAAGCAATTTAGAGGTGCCGGTAAAGCGGCTTTTAGTGGATCTGGACGGAACGCTTTTGGCCAATCGCAACCTCGCACTCTCTTTTGATTTCTTTCGTCGGGCCATCGACGAGCTCAAGCCGCACGGCGGAATTCGAAAGGCCCTGCGAGCTCTCTTTGCCATCCAAAAGGAGCTGGGCAAGCAGTCCAATGCCGCAACTAACGACGTTCGAGTCGTCGAGGTTTTTGCCGAAAAGATGGATTGGTCGCTCGAGGAAGCCCGCCAGTTTCTCCGTGAAGGCGTGGGTAAGATCTTTCCGAGCCTCAAACGGCATTTCTATCCTGTGCAAGGAGCCAAGGATTTTTTGGAATGGGCCAAGGACCACTATCCGTTGATCTTGGCGACCAACCCCGTGTGGCCGCAAAGTGTTGTGGAGATGCGGGTGCGTTGGGCTGGAATTGACCCTGCGATTTTTCAATCACTGACCCATGTTCGGCGAATGCGCGCGTGCAAGCCCGCTGCGCAGTACTATCAGGAACTCTTGGAGCAGGAAGGCCTGCGCGCCGAAGAATGTCTGCTCATCGGTGACAATACCCGAATGGATTTGCCGGCCACGCGCGTGGGGATCCGAGTTTTTATAGTAGGAAGGTATAAGAAATTGAAGCGCCTTGAATTTTCAGGAGCCCAAGCGCCTGCCTGGCGAGGATCGTATTCGATGCTCAAGCGTTTGTTGGAAGAGAGTTCGGGTTAAGGTTTGAGCGGGCGCGCTTTTTCGACGCCGGATTCGAAATATTTTTCTGCGATCTTTTCTCCCTTTTCGTTGAATTCGCTCCAGACGCCGTCTTTTTTGCCTTCTAAAAACTGCCCTTCGAGCACGATCTTTCCGTGGGCGGTGCGTTCGGTAAATTTTCCGTGGTTCATAAATGTTCCGTCTATTTTCTTCTGACGGCACTGTTTGTCAGTGTCTTTAAATTTCGTGGGCCAACTTGTATCGCCCGCCTCGGAGCACGGGCGGTGCGTGGCGCAAGAAGAGGCGACGGCGAGAGTTGCGGCGCAGACAAGTCCCATCCAGAGTTTGTGTGACGGTCCGTGCATGATCAGCTTCCCGCCTTGTTTGAGACGAGGCTCTCAACGAGACGTTTGAGCTGCTCGACTTCGCCCGCGATCCAGAGGCGATCGCCCAATACAAGCTCGAGCTGAATGTCGGGATTGAGCATACGTTGCTCCCCGCGTTCCAGACCCACGACGATCGCTCCATACTC
>CAMBEX010000194.1 GCA_945865865.1 Bdellovibrio sp. ZAP7 | reverse complement strand
CGAGGGCAGGGAGATCGATTTTGTCGTGCTCCAGGATTCTAAGCCGCTTTTTGCGGTGGAATGCAAGTCGGGAGATCGGGAGTTAAGTCCTTCGATTTCTTATTTTGCGCTGAGATCAAAGATCCCCATTTTTTACCAAGTTCATTTGGGAACGTCGGATCGTAGACTCAAGGTGGGAGCCGCGGAGGTGCGAATCCTTCCGCTCTTGCGATGGCTCAAGGACCCTGAAGTCGCAATGCCTTAGTTACTCGGCCCTGATTCCGGGCACCACGCGAACCTCAAGCACCTCGCTCACGTATTTAGGATAGGGCTGTGGTCCCTCGGATGCGCCCCAGAGGACTGAGTATTGGGCGATACGATCGGTAGGGTTGGCCCCGCTTAAGCCACAAAATTTCTGTCGAGCAAACTCGCCCTCAGGAGTCGGCGGGCCGAGGGCACTTAACTCAAGTAGATCTCGTTTCACGCGTAAGCCAATCTGGTCAAGCGGAGCTCTCGGTTTAAAAACGACTTCGAAGCAGGGCGCTTCGCGAAGCATAAACCACGATGAGACATAGACGCTGCACCTGCCCGGGTTGCTCCAGCCGTAATAAACTCCCTTGATGTCGTCCTGGTTTGGAGCGTCAGGCTCGCATTTTCTAAAATCCAGTGCCGGAATTTTTTGACTGAGATCCGGCAAGCGCGCGACAATGGTCGCGGAGTTGTAAAAAAATTCCTGTTTCTGGGGAAGTCCTTTGGGAGCATCAATCCTCAGAGCCTGCGTGGCGATCAGGGCAAGGCCTCCCATGGCCCAGTACCGGGTATGCGACATTGGGCGTGATTTCAGAAATGCCGCAAATCCAAGAAACAAGAGACTCGAAAAAGCTGTAGAAAAATCCCCTAGGTAGCGGCTGGTGAGAGACGGGCTACAGAGATAAAAAATCGAAATCAAGAGGACTCCGCAAATGCTCGCAACGCAAAGCGGAGCTCGAGCAATACTTCCGCTGGATTTCATGGACCGCACCAAAGCCACGGAACAGCCCAAAAGTAATAGCAGGGTCACCCAACCAAAATTATCGAAGTAAAACTCCCTAAATCGAATTTGCTCGGACTGGCCCATGATGATCTTGGAAATATAGAAACGGTAGCCGTTGGGATTGAGCGGAAAAAACAAGGCTCCGCCGAGTTCCCGGACACGGTCCACGATCGGAATGTCCGGAGTGAGCTGTCCAAACCGCAGCATTCGTATATTGACCGGATCGCCCGAAAAATTAAGTTCGTGCCCGAATGAAAACGGAGCGCCAAATCGGACTTTATTGGTAACAAGAGTTAAACCGACACCCAAGGAAAGCAGGAGCAGAAACGAAATAGCGGACACTCTCACGCCCGTTGTTTTCGCGCGTCGGCTTTGCTGCCACAAAACCGCAAGCGCAAGCGGGATAGAAAAAAGTGCCGTCGTCGGCCTAAAGAGCGCAGCCAATCCGCACATAAAAGCTAAAGACCGGAGTTTTGTTCGACTCGGGGCGACGTCAATGTGGAGTGCGAGCGCGACGAGTGGCCAACAAAAAAGTTGCGAATAGTAGATGGCCTCTTCGTAGACGGCCATTCGAGTTTGTAAAATTCCTATCAAGGGAGGCGAGAGTACAAAGAGGAGGATTCCAAGGGTTCCAATTAAAAATAACTGCGTGCGGTCGACCTCAGGAAATCGTGATCGCAACCAGTTCAAAATGGCTCGCCCAAGAAAGTGCAAGGCGATCGCAGTAAAAAAGATCCACAAAAGCCGGTCCGGAAAAGCCTGAAATCCAAAAACTCGCGCTGCTGCCTCAAAGGGCAGACGAAGAGCCGGAACGCCGAGGCCCCAAACTTGCTGCACTCCGCCTGCTGCCGAGTACGCGTAGTCTTGAACTTGGCCGCTCACGATCGGGAGATCAGTGACTGAAAGACGACCTTGAAGAAAGGCATCGGTCTGATGACGAAAGCCCAAATAGGCTGAAAATAGCGCATCGGGCCTCGTATGGAGAAAGCTGAGGAGTGAGGTACGAAAGTAATAAAACGCGATGAGCGCAACAGGCAGCCCGCTCCAGGCGCAGGGCCAAGCGTAGCGAGAGGCCCAAGTTCTTAGGTTTCGAAGACCGAAGATCGTTTTTGAATGTGACATTGGAGTATGCCAACGACCAGACTCACAAAGACCGCCGCGAAGTGTGTGATTCCGAGTGTGATCGTCAGAAAGTTCAGGTTAGAGAAATCCGCGCGAAACCAGTTCCAAAAAACGACACCGATTGCACCCGAAAAAATCGCGGAGCAAGAGAGCAGTGACCAAAAAAGGCGTGCCTCAGAAACTTCGGAGAGAATCCGCGCAAGCGCTGGCTTGGATCCATTTCTTGCCGCGCTTCCGTAAAGCACGAGGCCCACGTTCAGCACGCATCCGCCAGCAACTCCCAAGAGAATGGCAAGGGCTTGAGTGTGAGGGCCAAAAACCACAAACCGGCCAAAAACTGGCAGCTCTCCAAACGTGAGCGAGGGAGCTTGCATGGCGAGTGAAACGACCAGAAGTGCGAGACCAGAGTTCCAAAAAAGGCGCGGCGACGCGCACAGGATGACCAAGAGATGGCGCATTCCATCACGCCAGGTTCTGAGATGGGGCACGCGCCCGATCGGCCCGCGACGAAGCCCCGAAGGAACTTCAGCCACTCTTGCCGAGTTGAGCGCCGCCTTTAGAAGAAGCTCCGAGGCAAATTCCATCCCTGGGCTGCGCATCTGCCACTGAAGATATGAGTGGACTCGCACGGCTCGAATCCCCGAGTTGCAATCTCCCACAGTCGAGCCTGTCATTGTACGGATGAGCCAGGAAAGAATCGGCGTGCCCAGGTACCGATGAAGCCAGGGCATCGAGCCTTCTTGAATCTCTCCACGCAGTCGGTTGCCCACGACGAGATCGAGGTCTGAGCCCGCAGCGCGTTTCATGATCGCAAGCGCGTCAGTCGGTCGATACGTTGTATCAGCATCAAAATAAATCACCCAGTCAGTCAGTGCCGCGCGAATGCCGGCATCCAGTGCGGCACCATATCCTTTTCTCAAAACATAAATAACTTCGGCTCCGTTCTCTCGTGCGATCCGGGCGGAGGCATCGCTGGAGCCGTTATCGGCGACCAAGATGCGCCACTCAAACGAGTTGTCCGCTGAAAAAACCTGCCATGCCTCCTGAATGAGTCCGCCCAAGGTCGCAGCCTCATTGAGGCAGGGTATGACAAGAGTGACTCGGGCAACTGGTAAATTTCTAAGAAGAGGTGCAGAGGAGGTGGGTGTCATAAGTCTTAAATTCTCATCGACATCCCAAGCCATAAACTTGTGTAAAAGGGGCGTAAAGGTGGGGTGCGAATGCCATTCGTCAAATTTCCAACGGGACCGCGGTTTGTTTTGACCCGATTTCAGGGTGAATTCAGGCTACACTGGGGGCATGGCTAAAAAGGCGTCCGGTGCGCGAACCAAGCTGGATCTGGATCGAGTACTCACTCGCATCCTTGAGCTGATGGTGCAGCACCCGGTGTCGACGCTGACTTTTTCGAAAGTCGCGCGCCTTTCCAAGGTGCCTAGGTCCACTCTCTATTACTATTTTGGTAGTGATAGAAACGCGATGATCCGCGAGGCTGTTAAATTTGGAATGAGTGCGTTTGCGCAGCTTTTGGGTTTTGAGAAAGACCAAAAACTTTCGAACTGGCAGGAGTTTCAGCAGGCCAGGATCAGTGCGGCCATAGAAATGGTTCGCCGGTTTCCATGGGCTCCGGGCCTCTATTTTCGATTTCGGTCGGATCCTTCGAAGCTGGGTGAAACGATTCGGGAGGTCGAAGACCAATACCTCAAGAGATTTGTATCCGCCTGGAAACGATATGGGGTCACGGGAGATCAGAAGCCCGATCCGATGGCGCTGCGTGCTTCAGCGTATATCAAGCTCGGTCTGCTTTGGGGAATCGCCGCAGATAGCGATCAGTGGTTTGCGGATTCTCAGACCGCCGCTCGCGAAAAAATTGTAAAAAAAATAACTGCCGCGGTGGATCTCTTTCTTAAAAACTAATTGAGCCACGCAGCGAGGGTTGCGCGTTGAGCGTCTGAGAGATCCGTGGATTCACGCGCGAACTTTTCGAGCACCTCGTGAATTTTCGCTGCTGGAACGGCAAACGTCAGCTCTTTCCAGATCTCCTCGCTGCGATTTTTGAAAATTTCGTCGAGATAACGTGAGTCGCGAATTTTATCAGACTTCGGAATTTTTCCGGTCCAGACGAGCCCAATCACGTCACCCGTGCTTCGATCTACAAATGCCGAACCTGAATCCCCGTGTGAGACATC